>JAITKS010000264.1 GCA_031278315.1 Planctomycetaceae bacterium
CGATCCCGCTGACAACAATAAATTATTACACTGATATATTACAATTATTGTTACTTTTCTTTGTGCGTTGATATTGCTCCAATATCCGATCGCCCTTTCAGGGCTTCGGGGAGGGGGGGAATTGTTACCCGCCCCGATGGAGCGGGTTATAATCCTGTTGCCCTTTCAGGGCGCGTTGAGTTTAAAACGAAAACCGAAATTTAAAGTGTGAAAAGTATATCTCATTTTTAATTTGCATTTACTCTCAACGGCTGAGTTCTTTTTATTAACTTGCCGTCTATAACTAACTCACCGACAATAGAATAACCCGCTGGTAATAATGTCGAAAAACCTACACGCATCGTAACAGATTTGCCCGCCCCGACTACATTAAACTTCTGCACAATATTAAACATCGGATCAAGCGAAATAATGTTATTGTCTCTTAAATCCTTTGGTCCGGTAAAACTGTATTTATTCAAATTCCGTAATTCCATCGGAATCGGTATTTGTAATATTACATCTTTCAAATCTGTCTTACCTTTATTTTCTAATTTGAGTAAAAGTTCAAAACCTTCGCCAACCTTCAATACAGTTTTTGGATTGACCATAATCTCCATTTGTATCGGCTCAAAATTATCCGACGGCACTACCGGTAATAAATTGTTAAACGGCGCACCATGAATCGTTACCGACGAGTCACCCCAAACCGATGCGGCATTGTTTGGTCTCGCCGTTCCTCCGGTTACACTATCAGGTAACACCGGCGCAATCGCTGCATGATCAACCGGCCCCGCCGAAGATGAATTTTTACCCGAATAAATCTGATTCGGATTTACTACTCCAGTCGGTATCCCGCTTGGCGAAATATTCACTCTGCCGCCGGGAGTAAAATTCGATTCAAGCATCATTCGTCCGCCTACTCCCTGACGTAAAATCACATCGATATCAACAGAATTTTTCGCTGGAAGCTCTACATTCCAATATAAAATTTGCCCCGAACTTGTATAAATCGGCGGTGTACTCTTAACGAACACTGCCGCCGGCGGAATAACCAACGTTAATATGCCCTCCGCCTTGCTGCCCGTATTATTCGTAACGATAATTTTATACGGTAAATCTACGCCGATATTACCTTTTTCCGGTCCTTTTATACTTACCCTTATTCCTGCATTACCGCCCCAAGTTTGCTGCAGCGTTTCATATCCGACCGTAATTCGTTTATCGCCAATACTTGCTCCATCATGTCCCCCCATTCCTCCGCCGGGACGTATTATTTGTACAGAAATTGTATTCGTACCACTTACCGGTTCACGTTGCGATAACACAACCGGCGCTTGACCCGAAATGTCTGTCGTTACTTCTTGAATCTGCGCCATCGTCGAGCCGAATCCTGCTTTCGGGCCATTCAATATTTCATACCGTACTACCCACCCCTGTCGAGGCTGCCCATTCGTTCTACGTAAAACATTAACAGTCAAAACACGACTCTCTCCAACCGAAGCAATTGGTAATACCGGTACTACCCACTGCGCATCTACCCAATGAATCAAACCAAACATCGTCCGCCTTGACCAATCAGATAAAGACGGCGAAAACGCTGTAACATGCGACGTTCCCTCACGTAAAGAATTTACCGAAATCCACGTTTGACCTTGTAAAATATGTAAATCGTCACGAGTCTCCGGCGTACCGCGATCTAATGTCTGATAAAAGCGGCTCGTTTTCGTTATAACAAATCGTTCTGTCATTTTTTTTGCTTTAACAAAATCGCCAAACAACGGATCACAATGTGAACCTTGATCAAATTTTAAGAAACTGCCGACACCCTCAAGATTCCATTCAACTTTTTCATTCGTAACGAGCCGATCACGCTTGCCTAAGTAACTCGCAATCAAAACGACCTCGCTGCCAACCGGTGCAATTTGCTCAATCGGCGACACTAATAATGCCGGACGTTCAATCGGTCCTGTTGCAACTACATATCCGCCGCTCTCTTCAAAGCAAGGCCGTAATCCGCGCACATTCTCAACTGGAACAACTGCCGTATTAACACCATGAATATTCGGATTGACCGCCGTCGCCGTAGAACCATAATAAGGAATCGACGAAGTACCCGATCCCGATGCCCCAAAATTGCCGGGTAACGAAGATGCTGATAATAAATTCGACGAAACATTCGACGATACATTGCCGACAACCGGAACAGATAAAACCGGCGAAGATGATGAAGATGACGAAGATGACGCCGCAGCCGAAGAAGGTGATAATGCCGATTGCGAATTTTGATTTTGTCCGAAAAGATTGCAATCTTTAGGAATTATATTCTGTAAAGGACAAGATTCAAAAAGCCGATCTCCGCTTTGATCAATACCGCTGCGGGGAAGATTTTGACAACTAGTAACCAATAGCGCACAAAAAATCACCGTACCCGCAAGCAGGCGATTCTTAAAATGACTAAATTGGAATCTGAAATTGGTCATTGCATTTATAATTACAGATTGTTACTTGAAAAAGCAATGTGAAAAAAAATTTTTTTGAATACGAACACGAAAACAAAAATTACAACTATTATGTAGTGTATTTCAGTATTACCCGTATTATAAATTTCACGGATTTTTCGCAGTGTATCACACATTAGTTTATAGGTTACGCTAACGAGCAAATTTTGATAATCTATATAAAAAATGCCGAAAACATAAAATTTTTCTATTATTCCGATAGATTGTATCGATTGTATTGATTAACCGGCTAAATAATTAATCGAGTATATTCATTGTCCTTTAAAATTCAGTATTATTTTTTGTAACGAAAAAGGTGACCGCTCTCACATAAAACTAAACTAATTACACTTTAAAATTCGTTTTTTAGTAATATATCAGTGGAATATTTTTTTTATTAACCACAGAGGACACAGAGAACACAGAGGAAGAATATTTTGTAATTTTAGATTTTAAATTTAA
>JAITKS010000360.1 GCA_031278315.1 Planctomycetaceae bacterium
AAAAACGGCTCGTCCTTCCTCGAATCATCCCGGAATAGTTATATCAGCGTATGCAGACGGCGGCGTGCGGCCTTTGAGCGAAACAATTGATAAAGAAGTTTATATCAAACTCTGTCAACCCTGTGCCAGCGATATTGATTCTGCTATTTTAGGTTGGTAATTATTTCAAATTTAAGCGGAAATTATCACGGATCATAATTTCGAATCACTAAATCACTAACCGCTATTTTGTTTTTATTAACCACAGAGAACACAGAGAGATTGTAATTTTAGATTTTCAATTTAAGTGAATTACTAAAAAATATTTTAGCCGGCGGGAACGCAAGCGTCCCGCCTGCATCTTTTTTGTACAAAAAACATCTAAAGATGCGGTCGAGACGACCGCGATCCCGACAACAATAAATTTTGTAATTGTAGATTTTTTCGTTACAAAAAAATAAAACCCGCTATGTAGAGACACAAGGCATTGTGTCTCTACATAACGGTATAAACGTAATATTTCGGTGAAAAATTTTCACCGATCACTAAAAAAAGTGTATTTCGTGTTTAAAAATTCAATTTAACACGAAACACACAATCTCAAATCTTAAATCTCAAATATTCTTATTGGAATAAAGAAGAAACCGCAAATTGACTGAATGCACGGGCATATTGAATTACACTCATCGCTGAATCTGCTATTAACTCTTGACGTGCTAGGCGTGAAGTTTCAAGAGCAACGTCTGTGTTGGAAATTGTTGCTTCCGTTTCTGTTACTATCGCCAATTGATCTTCAAGATTGGTCTGATTTGTACCAAGTACATTCTTTTGAATTGTACCAAGCCGTCCTCGCTCTGTTGCTATTTGTGACGCAAAATCTTCAATCGCTTTCTGAGCTTTGACAATATTCTCATCCTTGTCGTAATCAAGACTTCGTAAATCATTCAATGTTGTACCGTCTTTAGCAACAAGATTGCTGGAATTAATCGCCGCAATACCAAAATTGTACTTACTACCGCTATTAATATCCTTGCCAAGCTGAAAAGATGTACCGCCCATAATATTTATTGTAAATGTATCATTAGCTGCTGTATCATCATTAAATGAGGCACTAAAACTTGCAGTATTAGAATAAACATTTATTTTGTTGTCATCTGTTACTACGGTTCCTTCTATACCATTTATCTGCCAGTCTTGACCAGTAGCTGTTAAAATCCCGCTAGTTGCTTTAGAGGTATCTAAACTTCCATTGGCTACAAATGGTGATGTTGATAGATTTACACCGTTACCACTTTTGTCAGTTACAACAATTGTCATGTTTTGATCCGCTCCTTTAGATTTAGTTGACAAATAATATTTACTACTATCTACTTTGGTTTCTAAATCTACGTTGGAATTTGCGGTCAATGCGGCTTGGATTGCATTATAAACATCTAACACAGGATATGTCTTGTTAGTACCACTGTTATTTTCAAGTTTTACATTAACAGATTGCCCATCACTATCTGTTAATGTAATTGTATATGTGTCATTTGCTTGAACGTCAATATCATCTTTTATTTCTACTCCAGCTTGTTGTGCAACTTGAGATATTTTAAGGTCTAAAGTTAGAGGCGTATTATCGGTAGGGGTGTTTGCTGAAGTAACATTAATATTGCTGATCATTCCGCCGGTACCAGTAACTTTGGTTGCCGTAGTGTTATAGTTGTAAGCACCATTTATGATTTGTTTTCCGTTATAAATTGTAGTACGGCTTATGGCATCAATTGTGTCAGCGAGTTGGTTTATTCCGTTTGAGATTTGATTAGCATCTGTGGTATTGCTATTTAGTAGTCCGACAATACCGGTATCTTGCGCATCTGTTGGATCGCCCGTTAGTAACGATGCGATACTGCCCATCGCTTGTTCTGCAACAGATAACAGACTTTGTCCAGCTATCGAATTGTTAATTGCAGCTTGCAATCCTTTCATTTCCAGCCGTAATCCTTCACGTTTTATCAATCCTGTTGGATCATCTTTACCCGAATTGATTCGATACCCCGTATCAAGCCGTTCTAAAATCGTATTGATTGTGTTTGTCGTGCGGTCGAAAGCTAAAAGCCCGCGTGTTTCAGGCAAATTTGTGTTGAAATAAATAGCCATTTTAATTCTCCATTTTTTGGTTTTCGTTTTTAAGGATTTTCTCTAATAATTAGTTTTTAATTAAATACCAAGAACACAAATTTCACAAAAAGAAAAAAATCAACTCACTTCGCAAATTGGAGATATAAAAACAACTAGCAATAACAATTTGACTCCAAATCTTAAATTCTCTCTGTGCTTTCCGTGTTATCTGTGATAAAAAAATAAAATTGAATTTTTAAAGAACCCTTACAATTTTTTTAACTAAAGTAACTACCGTAACGATTGTGACCTTAAAAACAATTATAATGTTTATAAGGCTTTTAACGATAGTACAGGTATTTTAGATAAAATGGGAATAAAAGGCAATAGGCAAAATAACAATTTTGCAGATTTTTTTAATTTTAACGATTATAACGCCCGCTAAAAAGCTCCTTCCGTAAACTGAAACATACGGAAAGAGCTAACAATCAAGAAACCCCGCAGGGACGACACTTGAGAACACAGAGAAAGATGATTTTGTAATTTTAGATTTTAGATTTTGTGATAATTCATCAAAATTTATTTTTGTTAATTTATCGAGGTTGCCGAAGTTGCCAGAAATTCATTTTTTATATCTCAACATCTCCCGAATAATTCCTGAACCGAACGAAAAATGAATCGTTAAAAAAACAGATACTAAAAGAACTAATATAGATAATTTACGATGCACAAATGATAACCGCACTGATTCAACTAACACAATCAACAAATACAAAAATAACACGGCACAATAAATTCTTAAAAAATATCCTCCTCCCCAAAAACAAATGTCTAACAAAGAAACACAAAAACCTAAAATGATTCCCAAAACAAAAAATCCTAAACCGAAACTCTTAATCGAAAAAGTATCAGAATGTTTACGATAAAGCCTTACCCGCCCGCAAGCGTATCTGAACATCTGAACTCCTAAACTGCTAAAGGCAGCTCGCGGAACATATCTTACAGCTATACTCGGCTCGAAATAACAACGTAATTTTGCGGCATCAATTCGATAATTTAATTCTACATCTTCGCAAGCGTCGAAGTTTTCGTCAAACAATCCAACTTGTTTGAAAATATCACTCTTATAAACTACAGCTACACTAATAGCCGGCGTGAATCCGCCCCTGTCAGAATAAATATACGAATCAGGATGATGCCCTAATCTACTGCGCCGGCATATCGCTATCGCCCATTGTAATAATGTTGCATTTTTCATCTCTAACGGTTGCGGACGACCAAGACAATCAGCTCCCGATTCCTCAAACGAAACATTTATCCGCTCAAACATATCGACATTTTCAATAATACAATGCCCATCAATAATCAAAATAATATCGCCGCGTGAGTGCAATACTCCTATATTCCTCGCAGCACTAGATAACCGCTTCTCATTCGTAAATAAACAAACTCGATCAGAATATTTCACAACATATTCATCAACCAATTCTCGTGTCGAATCTGTTGAACATCCGTCAACAACTATAATTTCAAACTTCTCTGCCGGATAACGCTGAACAATAAGACTATCCAACACCCTCGAAATATGCCGCGATTCATTACGAACCGGAATAACGACACTTATAAATCTAGTTAACACCATTAGTATTTATAATTAAAAATCCGTATGCTAAAACATACCAGTTAATAAAATATCATCCCCGCCGCATTCTAGCAACAATAAATTATTTCACTGATTTATTACTTTTGCTTTTATTCTAATTTTTTACTTTCTTCACTTTCTTTAATTTTATTTTCCGTCCATTCCAAACAATCTGTTGCTATTTTTATGCTTTCCTCATAACTTTCTTTTGTGATTGGCTCATATTCTCCAGGATACCTTGTTATAATAGCGTATTTTGTTAATTTTGTTGCTTCTTTGATATTTTCAGGAATTTCTGT
>JAITKS010000396.1 GCA_031278315.1 Planctomycetaceae bacterium
TATCAGTGGAATTTTTGCGGTCATCGTTATATGTAGTAATTTTAAGGATTAATCAAACTATCCCAGAAAGGTCTGATTTATTTTTATGCGTGACCGGTTATCTTTTTCGTTACAAAAAAAGAGATTGCTATATAGAGACACAATGCCTTGTGTCTCTACGTTACGGCATAAGCTAACTATCAAGAAGTCCCGAAGGGACGACACGGTTATTTCAGATTTTATCCGTTCTCATATCTCAATAAAGTGTCGTCCCTAGCGGGACTTCTTGATAGTTAACTCCTTTTCTCGTGTATTTCGTGCTTAAATATTACAAAAAATTGAAAAAAATTTATTCTACTGATATATTACAAATAAACTTGAAACCTCTGAAAAAAATTTCACTGATATATTAGTAACATTATTGTTTTTTACGATAAATTTTCTTTTGGATTAAGTTGATATTTTGCGATTCTTAATCCCATTATTCTTTCAGTAATTCCTAGATTTTTTGCTGATTTCGCAATATTTCCTTTTGATCTTTTTAACTCTTCTACAATCATTTCTCTTTCAACTGAATCTAAAACTTCCGGTAAAGTTCCGACTCTATGCGTAACAACACCCGATACTTTCTGCAACTCTTCAGGCAAATGATAACTATGTATAACACCGTCACTTGATAAAATTACAGCTCTCTCAATAGTATTCTCAAGTTCCCTTATGTTTCCATGCCAAGTATAACTGTTGAGAATATTGATCGTCGTTAAAGAAAAAGTTGGAGCAGGTTTTCCATACTCTTCACTAAAACGTTTTACAAAATGATCAGCAAGCAGCATTATGTCTATTTTCCTCTCACGTAAAGGCGGAATAACTATCGGAAATACACTCAACCGATAATATAAATCTTGACGAAATAACCCTTCATCAACTAATTTTTTCAAATCACAATTTGTTGCTGCAATAACTCGCACATCAACTCGCACAATCTCCGAACCTCCGATACGTTCAAAAGAACGTTCTTGCAAAACACGTAAAAATTTCGCTTGCAACATAAGAGGTAACTCGCCTATCTCATCAAGAAAAATAGTTCCGCCCTCAGCTTGTTCAAAATATCCTTTCTGCTGCTGAATTGCACCAGTAAACGCACCTTTTTCATGTCCGAAAAGTAAACTTTCAATTAACGATTCCGGTATCGCCGCACAATTTACTTTAATAAACGGCATTTTTGAACGCTGCGACGCATAATGAATATCATTTGCAAATCTCTCTTTGCCGACACCCGTCTCGCCTAACAACAAAACAGTTGCCTTCGTGTTGCACACCGCCATCATCTGACTGTGAATCCGCCGCATCCCCTCACTTTTACCAATAGATGAAAACCGTTGACTCGCTTCTTGTAATTCCGCTTGTAATCTGCTATTCACCGCTTTGAGTTCGTTTACTTCCTCAATCGAAATTTGATATATTCGGACAAATTGAGCTATTGACGCCGCAACTATTGTCAACAACCAAACTTTGTCATCTAAAGAATCTGATGAATAAGGTAAGTCGATACTGATCGTTCCAATTACTTCTATCCCGATTCGAATCGGTACACAAATAAAAGATGTGTTATAAGCTTCATCCATGTTTCTTGCACCAGTACGATTAAGAAATAACGGCTCTTCCGAAATTCGCGGAATTACTATTGGATTACCCGTTTTAACAACTTTACCTGTAATCCCTTCGCCGGGTAAATAACAGCCTCGACGCAGCTGCTCGCGATCCAGACCGTAACCTTCCATAATATCAATTTCACCGGTTACTCTATTAAGAATCGAAATTGCACCGCGCACTATGCCTATACAAGATGCCATTTTTGTAAGCAAAGGCTTAAAAACACTCTCAACATTGACCGCCTCCGACAATATCACACTGACTTCATAAAGTAAACGTAAATCATCCCTATGCGAACATTGACGTGAATTACTCAATGTACATACATACTGATTGTCTTTGGCTAATATCGATGTTGATGTTAATGTAGTCAAAGTTTTATTTGACATTTGATGCAATTTATTGACGGGAAATAAAAATATAACCGCCAGTTTTATTTTATTATATATAGAAACACAAAAAATTTATCGAATAGTTACAAAAACTATTCATATCAAGATCGAAGTATATCAGCACATTTTATACCATTGCATAAAAATTTTTTTCTAACAACCGGACAATAGAATAATACATTACTTTTATAGACATAAATTCAAAACAACAACATTTCAAGAAACAAAATTATTTCATAACGATGCCAAAAATTGTTATCACTACTTACAAAAATGTCGTCATCCTTACCCGTCTTGTCATTCCTACGTTTACTCTCCGACAAATCTGTACGTTACACATCGTACTAGAATTTCGACCCTAGATAATAAATTAACTTGCACCGTAGTAACATATCTATTCGCCCCTACTACAACATTATTATTATTTCGGTTAAACTTTGTGTCTGTGTTTCGTTTGGTAGAAGAGATAATTTTTTTCTCTTCTTGAAATAGGTAACTTCTAAAGACATGTTTCTTATTTTAAGTGTGTGAATTTCACAATGTGAATTTCACAAATAGAATTTATAAATAGAACATAGTTTTTAGGAATATCTGATAACTCAATCAAAGGCTTCTTTAAAATTGAAATTTTATAGACAGCCTCAAATTAAAATTTAGGAGATTTTTATGAACAACATGTCATCAATAACTCGACGAGAGATGTTGCGTAATACGGCAATTCTTGGCAGCATATCGGCATTGAGTTTTTTATGCGAAAATCCGTTTGTTTTCGCAGCCGAAAATAAAGCGGTTCAAAATGACGCTGTAACAAAATTAGGTTGGCAAATTGGACCTCAAATATATTCGTTCAACAGATTTCCATTCGATATTGCAATTAAAAAAGTCAAGGAAACCGGTTCAACAAGTTTTGAGTTATACAGCGGTCAACGGCTTAGTCAAGACAAAAACGTAAAAGTTGGTCCTGACTTAAAAGGCGGCGATTTTAAATTCTTTCAAGACTTGCTCGAAGAAACCGGCTGCAAACCACACGCGATGGGCGTTTGTCCGGCAGATAGAAAACATTTCGAATTTGCCGTTAAAATCGGAATTGGTGTGTTAAATCTTGAACCGGCTTTTAATAAAATTCCCGAAGTAAATAAATTAGCAGAAGAATATAAAATCAAAGTTGGATTACACAATCACCCGAAAGCATCAATTTATTGGGATCCTGACATCGTACTTAATCAGTTGAAAGAATCCGGCGATCAAATCGGTGCATGCTGCGATACCGGACATTGGTTGAGAAGCGGTCTCGACCCGCTCGAATGTGTCAAGAAATTTAAAGGCCGAATAGTAAGTTTCCATATCAAAGACCTCGCTAAAGAAGGTAACAATTTCAAATTTGTTCCACTCGGCAAAGGTGATTGCAAAATTACAGAAATCTTAAAAGAAATCGCATCTGAAAAAGTAAAATGCCCCTTTTCTGTCGAGTACGAGGCAGAATGGGATAACAATGTTAAACCAGTTACAGAATGTGTCAAATTTTTCCGCGAAACAGCAGAAAAAATAATTACACAATAAGCTCCAAAATTCTCTATCATACGTATCGTATTATAAATTCGGCGATACAAAAAATATCCAGTAAAGTTTGTTTTCCGATATGTATATTTCACACAATTATAATGTTAGATTTTGTAGAGACGCAAGAAATTGCGTCTCTACAGAACTTTTTTTGTAACATATCGGCAGAATTTTTTTGTTTTGTGAGATCACGAAATCACGAAATCACAAAATCACGAAATCACAAAAATTATCTAAAAAAACTTTCGTGCTTTTCATGTAATTTCGTGTGCTGCGTGTTAAAAAAATTTAAACACAAAAATATAAACACAAAAATATCAAAATAGACAGTTACGAAAAAAATTTCACTGATATATTACATTTATATTACATTATTTCAAATTTTAATTATGTTACAGGCAGAATTGTCATCTTTAGTAAGTATTATTATTCCGTCGCGTTATCAATCGACACGTTTACCCGGTAAACCCTTGATTAAAATTGCCGGAATCGAAATGATAAAACGAGTTGCTGATATAGCTTCTTTCGTATGCGTCAATAGCACTAACTGCGATTACACCGTTGCAACAGATGATCTGCGGATTTTCGATTTTTGTCAACAGGAAAAAATACCTGTCGTAATGACACGCGAAGATTGCACAAACGGAACAGAACGCTGCTGGGATGCAATAATCAAGAAATCTGTACGGCCTGAATTAATAATTAACATGCAAGGCGATAATCCAATTTGCCCGCCGACACTGATTCAAGAATTGATAGAAAGTTGGCGAAATAGTTCAGGTCAAAATGTTGACTTATTCACTCCGTCAGTTCAATTGAGTTGGGAAGAATATGACAGAATTATTGAAACGAAAAAGAATACACCTTACTCTGGAACAACAGTTTTAGCCGATCGTGATAACTTCGCATTAGCGTTTTCCAAGTCTGTTATACCGGTGATTCGTAATATCGATAAAGCTAAAAAAATGCTGCCGATAAGTCCGGTAAGACGTCATATCGGTTTATACGCTTACACTTTTGAATCGTTGCGGCAATACATAGAATTACCACAATCAGATTACGAATTAAATTATGTCGAAGGATTAGAACAAATGCGATTCTTAACAAATAAAATGCGAATAAAAGTTGTACCAACAAACTATCAAAATAAAAAAACAACAAGCGGAATCGACTCACCCGAAGATATTAAAAGAGTAGAAGAAATAATCTCAATCTATGGCGATCCTTTCAAAGGAAATTCAGAATGCAGTAATATATCTGCGGAATAATTTATTTTTGAACCAAAAAATTGTCCGCGAATCCGCCCGTAGAGATAATCAGTAAATAGCGTCATGCGTTACCATACGCTAATATCATTTGCCCTTTCAAGACGATTTCGTGTACTACTTTTTGACTCGAAAACAAGTTAAAAAAATTTCCACTAAAATATTACAAAATGTATAATTTCGGATACAAATTTAATTCAAAATTTAGCTCAACATTTAATTCAAAATTCAATTCAAAATTAGCTCAACATTAACACAAAGTTACAAATATTCTGTCCAATTTCTTTTTTTCAATTCGTCGATAATCATTCTGACAGATTCTTCATTTTCTTTTTTTGCAATTAAAGTTGCGTTGTTTGATTGAATTATTATCACGTCATTTATACCGAGCAGCGCAAACAGATGTTCAGGATTATCTGTCCGCACGATACAACCATTAGAATCAATAGCAAGGATTTTCGATGATAACGCTAGATTGTTTTTTGAATCGTGTTTGCCGGCGTAGATTCGATCCAGAGCTTGCCAAGTTCCGATGTCGTCCCAATCAAAAGTTGCTTCGAGCATGACTATTGAATTCGCACGTTCTAATATTGCATAATCAATCGATATGTTTTTACATTGCGGAAAAAGCTCATCTATAAATTTTTTCTCATCTCGTGAACCGAATTTATTAGCGATTTGATATAGAATTGTTCCGATTTCAGGTTCATATTTTGCGATTAAATTAATTATCGTTATAGATTTCCATACGAAAATACCTGCATTCCATGCAAAGCGATTCGATTCAATAAAAGTAATTGCTTTATCATGTTGCGGTTTTTCATGAAAACGGTTGACCGTGTAAGCTGTTGTTAAATTTTCCCATTTTTTTGTTACATTTGAGATAATAGATTTGTCCCGCTCGATATATCCGTATGAAGTCGAAGGAAACGTTGGTTTGATTCCTAAAGTAATCAACCGTTCCGGATTTTCATCAACTAACTCGGCAGCGAATTGTATAGTCTGACAAAAAGAATTTTCGTTACGAATAATATGATCAGAAGGTAGAATTATCATCGTCGAGTCAGGACATTCGTTATAAATTCTCGCCGCAGCCAGACCAATACAAGGCGCAGTGTTACGCGGAACAGGTTCTTTGAGAATGTGAGAATTAGGAATTATCGGCAAAAGCTGTTCTATCTGTTCCGACATCGATTCCGTTGTCAGAATCCACATTTGGCCGAGTGGAATAATTCGTTCTAATCGTGCAACTGTTGATTCAAGCATTGTCCGATTAGAATCAAAAGAAAGAAACTGCTTAGCCCGCATCTGACGACTTTCAGGCCAAAGCCGCGAACCAATACCGCCAGCAAGAATAACCGCATGTAACATAATATATTCTCTCCAAATGTTATGAATTTCACAGTATTTCAATAGAATTATCTTAACACACTATTCGCAATTAAAAAAATTACACAGAAAGCTGTTTAATATAATTCAAGATTCGATGTTGAAATTTACATAATATAATCAGCAGAATATTTTCGTAACTGTATATTTGACATTTTTGTGTTTAACTTTTTTAACACGAAAAACACGAAACACACGAAATGCACTAAAGTTTTTTTTAGATAATTTTCGTGTATTTCGTTATTTTGTGTGTTTTGTGATCTCAAAAAAACAAAAATTCCGCTGATATATTTGCAAATTTACATATTTTCTCATAAAGTTGCGAAAGTATATTAAAGTTTACTACGCTGTCAACTATTGGGATGAATGCTTGTACTCGGTGTATTTTACAATTCTTATCTCTTGCGTTGACAAATTTATTTTATAAAATGTTCGGCTATTATTTGCATTTATCATAAACTGAAATTTTCACTGTATCGTTATAACTGTGTATTTAAAATATCATTTTTTGTAATATTTCAGTGGAATTGTTGTTTTTCAATTTTTTTGGGAGAGATATAAATTTTAAAACCAACATTATTTTTCACCTTATTTTTCTTAACTAAACTATTCAATAAAAAACACCAAAAAACTTATTAGTCAACGAGAACGCCGCATATCAACTTTATTACCTTATTAACAATTAACATTAACAATTAACAAATTAACAAATTAACAATTAATTTTTTATGACCTATAAACAACATGCATCTTTATTCAATTTATCGGCTGATAATGCTGATAATAACAAGACTGATAATAAAAGTAATCAGCGTAAGTTTACGGATTGGCATCGTGCTTTTGCTAGCGCAATGCAGCTTGAA
>JAITKS010000413.1 GCA_031278315.1 Planctomycetaceae bacterium
GGGGTTTATGAATTTTAAAAATAATGTTGGTAAAAAAGAAATTTGAAACCTTTGAAAAAAATTTCACCGAAATATTACGTTTATACCGTAACGTAGAGACGCAAGGCATTGAGTCTCTATTTTTTTTCTGTTTGTTTGCCGATAAGTAATCGGGCGGCGGATCGAGCTGAAAATTAAAGTATGAACTGTTTAAAAATTACTACGTTAAAGGAGATTCGATAATGGAAAATTGTAAAAAATATTTGTTAGTCTTGTTGTTGTTATTGTTGACGTTACTAACAACTAACTTATTAAATATTGTATCGGCGGCGGAAAATATTGCACCTTTGGCGAAAGTATCGGCGAGTTCAGAATTTAACGATCAATATACTGCTCAATACGCTGTTGATGGAATCATTGTAGAAAAGGGAAGTCAAGATGCTGATTTGAAACATTGCTGGTGTGTTAGAAATGAAATCGCAAAAAACCGTGCTGAATTTACATTACAATGGAACAAATCCGTTGACGTTGCAGAAATTGTTTATTGGGGAAGAACTTCTTTTTCGCTTTCAGAATGTTGGAAAGATTATCAGGTGTTTCTCGAAGACCAAACGCAACCTATTATCGAAGGAACTTTTCAAAAGAAACACGGCGCACAGCGAGTTTCAATTCCGAAACAAAAGATTCAAAAAATACGTCTTGTTTTCAACAATGCTTATGGCGGTCATAATCCGGGGGCAGCTGAAATTATGGTTTTTTCAGATTCGCCGACTAATGCCGAATTACAAAAATTAAGCAGAAACAATTCTCTTAGTTCTCTTTCGGAACTTGACAATGAAACACAAAATTATCTAACTAATGACATAAAACATTTTCTTGTTATCAAGCGTTTTGAAATTCTTTCGTCTCATGTTTACACGTATCATTATGAGGGATTTCGTGCGGGCGGCGGGTTGTATGTGTTTGATTGTGATGAATTGAAAAAGAATCCCAATGCGGAAGGAAAGTTACTCGTATCAACTCCAGATGGGCAAATTCTCGACGCTGATCTTTCTTATGACGGTAAGACAATTCTTTTCAGTTGGCGGCGTAAAAAGTCTGATTCGTATCATCTTTGGACAATTAAAATTGACGGCTCTGACTTGAAGCAATTAACTACAGGAGCATGGCATGATTACAATGCTTGTTGGTTACCTGACGGTGATATTGCTTTTTTGACTTCACGGAGTCCGCAGTTTGCGTATTGTTGGAATGCTCCGGTGGGAATTTTACATCGAATGAAAGCGGACGGTTCGAATTTGGTTCAACTTTCTGGGAATTATCTAAATGATTTCACGCCGGCTGTTCTTGATGACGGAAGAATAATTTATGGCAGATGGGAGTATGTTGACAAACCGGCTATTCCGATTCAATCTCTTTGGACGATTCATCCGGACGGCACGCAGTTACAAGTTTTTTATGGGAATCGTGTTCTTTCGCCGGCAACTTTTATGGAAGCGCGTCAAATTCCTGAAACGTCGAAGGTTGTTTGTACAATGACCGGACATAACGGACCAACTTGCGGCGCTATTGGGATTATTGATCGGCGGAAAGGTCTTAACGGGCAGGAAGCGATTCAAAATATCACGCCGGAAATTCCTGTTGAAAATGTTGATAAAGGTGACGGAAACAGATGGCGTGTGCGAAAATACAGTTCGCCGTATCCGATTGACGCGGAGCGTTTTTTAGTATCAGCACGCGGACATTTAGAAATTAGGACTTTTGAAATTAACAAGAAAACTAATCGTCCGTTTATTTCTGCTATACTTCTTTCTGCGCCTGAAGATGGAATGCAATATTTTAATGCTGTTCCGATTCGGAGTAGAAAAATTCCGGTAGTGTTACCGAGTCAAATTCCTGAATCGAATCGGCCCAATTATGCAACAATTTTTCTGCAAGACGTATATCAGGGACTTGGTCCTAATGTAAAACGCGGCGAGGTTGCTGCTATTAGAATTGTTCGTGAGATGCAAAAAACAGTACGGATTGAGCCGAATTTACGTTCTTTTGGATTTCAGTTTCCGGTGATTTCGTGCGGGGCAACTTATGCAGGAAAAATGATACTTGGCGATGTTCCGATTGCAGAGGACGGGTCTGCAGCTTTTTTGATTGGAGACGGAGCAACAAGAGCAGCAAAAGATTATGGAAAGTATATTGCGGGTAAAAAGCCGTTTGATTTCCCGCAAGCGGTTCCAGTTTCAGGACCAGTTTATTTTATTGCGCTAGACAAAGAGGGACGTGCTATTCAGCGTATGCGATCTTTTACGCATTTTATGAGCGGTGAAGAGCAAGCTTGTGTTGGTTGTCATGATTCGCGATTATCGTCGCCTCCGGTTACAGCAAAATTTCCAAATGCGTTGAGTAAAGAGCCGGTTATTCCTATTTTACCTGATTGGGCTGTTGTGCCGCATGAGCGGGAAACGTTTGCACCAGGGTTTGATTATGTTCAGATTGTGCAGCCGGTGTGGAATAGGTATTGTGTCGAATGTCATAATCCGGTAAATGCACCGAAGGGAATTGATTTGAGCGGCGGATTTACTGAATATTTTAATGTTTCTTATGATGTTTTGGCTTCGGAAAAGCAAGGAAAAAATGGAAGTCCGTATATTAGTTGGATTCCAACGTACAATGGTGATGAGCAAAATATTTTACAAATTGAACCGAAAATGTGGGGTTCGTATCAAAGTCCGTTAGTGGAGTTAATTCGGAGCGGGCATCCTGATAAAAACGGCAAAAAGCGTTTTGAGATGGATGATACGAGCCGGCGAAAAATTTATGCGTGGATTGATTTGAATGTTCCATATTATGCTTCGAGTGAAACGTCGTATCCTGATGCGCTTGGTTGCCGCCGTATTTATCCGTCTGATCTGGATGTTGTGTTGAATGAGGTTGCTTCGCGGCGTTGTGTGCAATGTCATGCGGACGGCAATGTTAAACGTAAGAATTGGATGAGAAGGACGCAGAATCAGTATCAATTTCGTGAGGAAAATTCAAATGGAATTGTTCCGCGGCGGAATTGGGTTCGGATAACGGAGCCGGAATTGAATCCGTTTTTGTTAGCACCGTTATCGAAATCGGCAGGCGGAACTGAGCGATGCGGTATTATCTTTGAGGACAAAAATGATCCCGATTATCAAAAAATCATTGCTGCGTTTAAAACAGTAACGTCATCGATTAAAAAACAACCAAGAATTGACATGCCAAACGGAAAACCCGCTAAAAACGTTTGCCGTTTGACTGATTAATCGTCGTTATATATCGATAGAATTTTTTCAAAGTTTCAAATTTCGTAATATATCAGTGGAATAATTTATTTTTTTTTCGGGAACGCGGTCGTCTCGACCGCATCTTTAGTTTTGTTTTTTTGACAGGATTACAGGATTGACAGGATAGTAATTAATGATTCGAACTTAGAACCCGTAATAATCTCCGCATGCGAACTAACCACT
>JAITKS010000415.1 GCA_031278315.1 Planctomycetaceae bacterium
TCCTGATTCTTCAAAACGTTTTCCTGATTCGTCAAAACGTTTTCCTAAATCGCTAAGTTGTTCGGAAACTCTATCAACTGTTTTTTCCGTTTTTTCATGTTGTTCGGAAAGTCTATCAACGGTTTTTTCCGTTTTTTCATGTTGTTTGGCAAGCTCTTGGAGAGATCTCTTGGTTCTCTTCTGTTGTTTGGAAAGGCTTTTTATGGCTTTGTTGGTATCGTTTACAAAGTTTTGGATCACTTTATAAGTTTCTTGTTGCGACTCGCGAATAGCTTGCATGACCGATTCGTGTATCGCGGAAATTGAATTATTTGACATCTTTCTAATTTTAGTTTAATGGTTAAGGTTCTTGGTTACTGTTAAAAGTTAAATTGTTAAAATTCTCTTGGTTTGAAATCTTCCGGGATTTCTAATTTCATGGTACCTTCAGATTGAACAAACACATAAAAACCGGCTTGCAAGACTGCTTCTTGAAATTCTTTAGGGAATATTGCACCGGCTATTGCGCCGATAAGTGTTTTGGATGGTTTATCGTTTTCTTGGCGATATTGTTTCAGTTTTTCAATACGTTGGATAAGTTTATCAATATCGCCTAAGATTGGTTTGGTTATGACTTCGACAACGATAATTATTGTATCATTTTCAAGATAAATATCAATTTCGGTAATGACTTGACTATTTTTGTCTCGAATTTTCAAACCGCCATTAGATTCAAATTCAAAATAATAACCGATTTCGTTGAAACGTTTAACAATGGTTGGAAAGACCTTATGCTCGTCCATTTTACCAAAACGATCTCTTAAATCGCCCAAACGTTTTTTTAAATTTCTCATTTGTTTTTTGAAATTTTGTCTGCTTTTTATATTTTCGGCGTCATATTTTTGGATAAATTTTTGGAAGGAGTCCTCGGTTCCTTTATTTTGTGTTGAAACTCTATCAGCTTCGCTGGCAGATTGCATGACCGATTCATGTATCGCGGAAATTGAATTATTTGACATTTTTCTAATTTTGGTTAAATGGTTATTTTTTCGGGACAGTTCTTTGAAGGTGTTTTTATGTTTTGTTATTTTTTACTTTTTTTGTTCTTATTTGATATTTGCTAATATCGACTTTTTTTCTGTCAATGATTTTAATAGTCTGAAAATTGTTTCGGAGGTATCTTGCCGAATCGCTCTGAGCAATACTCTAATGGAATTTGCGATTTTCATTTTGTCCTTTAATTCTTTTGTTTTGTAATGTTCCAATATTTTGTCATACATATTCATAATAGATTCTTTTCAAGTAAATGGATATAAAAATAATTTATCAAAAAACAATTTCGAAAATTATAACAAACAAATGATAAATCATAAATACCATAATTATTACATCAAAATTAAAAACGCCTTCAAAGAGATAAGATGTAGAGGGTTACTTGTATGAATTGTCTTGACCGATACAATTTTGCGTTTTGAAATTTATCTTTGATTTTAAAATTTTAGCCGAGTATATTTCACGGGTAAATTCAAAATTAGTTTGAGAGTAGTTTGAGAGGTTGATTTGTCAGCTTGAAAAAAATTTTTTTCAATGAATTTTCGTTTCAAAAATTAACCTAAATTAACAGAAAATTGGAATAACAAAAAATAACAGAGAATAAAAAAATGCCTCTTATAGTTCAGAAGTTTGGCGGTACAAGTGTTGCGGATCCGCAGAAAATTCTTGGTGCTGCGCGTAAGGCGATACGTGCAGCGCAGAGCGGTAATCAAGTTGTGGTAGTTGTCAGTGCGATGGGCAAGACGACAGATCATTTGATTTCACTTGCCAACGAGATAACAGACCGTCCGAATAGCCGTGAGATGGATACGCTCATGTCTTCGGGCGAGCAGATTACTATTGCGTTGATGGCAATAGCGTTAGAATCGCTTGGTTATAAAGCGGTAAGTATGACAGGTGCGCAAATTGGAATTAAAACAGATAATACACATACTAAAGCGCGAATCAAATCTATTTCGACAGACAGTATGAAACGTGCTCTCGATGCGGGCAAAATTGTAATTGCGGCGGGGTTTCAGGGCATAAACGACAACGGTGATATAACTACTCTCGGACGCGGAGGCAGTGACACGTCGGCGGTTGCTCTTGCTGCTGTTCTTAACGCCGACGAATGCGAAATTTACACTGACGTTGACGGCGTCTATACAACTGACCCGCGTATTTTACCGGAAGCACGAAAAGTTTCGCAGATAAGTTATGATGAAATGCTGGAACTCGCAAGTTTGGGCGCAGGTGTGATGCACAGCCGCTCGATTGAGTTTGCAAAAAAATTCGGTGTTACTGTTCATGTTCGGAGTAGTTTTTCGGACAGTGAAGGAACTTTAATTGTTGCAACTCCAGAAAGTGATTCACCTGTTGCCGGTTGTGCTGTTGCGAAAAATGAAGCACGATTGACTTTAGTCGGTGTACCGGATAAACCCGGGAATGCGATGTGGTTATTTTCAAGAATTGCTGAAGCAAAAATCGCAACAGACATGATAGTACAAAATGTCGGTTTGGAAGGTCGAACTGATATTTCGTTTACGATTCCAGCAACTGATTTAACGGCAACTCTAGACGTGTTAAATATCGTGTTGGACGAAATAGGTGCTGAAAGAATAGATTATCAAGAGAAAGTTGCGAAAGTGTCAGTAGTCGGTTTAGGAATGGAAAGTCAAAGCGGAGTTGCTGAAAAAATGTTTCGTGCTATTTCGAAACAAAAAATTAATATCAGTATGATAACAACAAGTGAGATAAAAATTTCCGCTTTGGTATCTCTAGAGGATGCCTCTGAAACTTTACGTGCGGTTCATTCGACTTTCGAGTTACAAAAAACTCCGGTCAACTTGAACAAACCGGAAACTTCATCAATGCAATCAATAAGTAAAGTTGAATTAAATGTTGCGCAAATTTCGGGGATGGAGGATATTGTAATAGAATCGATAAATCTTGATAGACGTCAAGCTAGAATTACGTTGCCCGAAGTGCCGGATAAACCCGGAGTTGCTGCGGAAATGTTTGAAAGAATCGCCGATGCAGGAATTATCGTAGATATGATTGTACAAAGTTGCGGACGAGAAGGTAAAGCAATGATTAGTTTCACGATACCGAGAGATATTCTACAGAAAGCACTAAACGTCGCAAATGAGTTGACAAAAGAATGGGGAAGCATAAAACCGCAATTCAACGCAGAAGTCGCTATTCTAACTGTAAGAGGAACAGGATTACGCTCGCACACCGGACTCGCTTACAGAATGTTCAAAACTTTGGCGGACGGAAATATAAATGTAAATGTCATAAGTACAAGCGAAAGAAGTATCTCAATAACTGTAAACGACGCATCCGGTGAAAATGGATTACAACTACTAAAAAAAGAATTCGCCGCCGAAATAATGTAATTACAAAAGGTAACTTCTAAAAACTAATATTAGGAGGAACGCAGGCGTCTCGCCTGCACTGTTTTTGTACAAAAAACGCCTAAAGATCGCGGTCGAGACGACCGCGTTCCTTCTAACAATAAATTTTTACATTAGGTTTTTAGAAATTAACAAAAATTAAAGAAATCGTAATATAACAGTGAAATAATTGTTTTTCAATTTTTTGTAATTTTTAAACACGAAATAAACGAAAAGGAGCTAACTATCAAGAAGTCCCGCTAGGGACTTAACAGGTATGTGATTGATAATTTAAAATTCGTAAACAACCAAAAAAACGAAAATAAATTATTCCACTGATATACTACCTCAAATATCAAATATAAATTTATACAAACGAGAAATAAATTATTGCAATTATAAAATAAAGAACCGGGTAAATTACTGCAAGAATTAAGTAAATAAGTAAATTCCGCCATAGTAATAACCAATTTGTTCGATAACTTGGTTTAAAACCTTTCGCGCCGATATTGTATGCAATTATTCCGTAACCAGCCAATCCTAGCGGGAGTAAAATATAAAGTGAAATAAAACCAAAGCCGTTAAATATATTAATGTTTGGTAACTTAAATACCAACCATAAGCCGATACCTATCTGTAACGGTATTGATATAGAAAGTAAAAACACAAATGCAAATATAATCATTAAACAACCTTCCATGAACGTCGGATTACTTGCTCCTGCTGTTCTTTTTTGTGCAATAAATGAAATCATAATCAAACTCAAAACCAAAGAAGTTAAAATTGAAATTATTGGAGAAAATAATACAATCGTATTGAACGGGTCATTAACGGCAGCAACTTGGTATATCGCCGCAAACGGAAAAGAAAAAGAAACTATAAATATCGACCAGAGCATTGACGTACCTAAATAAGCATTCATACGTTGACGCGGTGATAAAGGAATCGTAAAAAACATGTCATCTGACAGCGGCGCATTAGCCATATTAGCCATAATAACAGTGCTGATTATTATATTAATTCCGCTAATCATAAAAACTGCAAACATCAAAAAAACCGTTAACCATGTAAGCAAGACTTCAGATGTATCTGAATATGGATCAACAATTAAAAGAATTATAAACACAGCTGCTGTCAAAATACACATAGAAAAATAACAATTAATCATCCCGATTATTCCTTCAAGATCAAGAGATTTCTCCTTGATACATCTCCGAAAATCGCGAACAATTATCGGATTAATATAATCTCCAAACGAATCTATAAATTGGATAATTTTTTTGAACATGGTAATTATGGTAATTATAGTAATGAGTATTTTTGTAAAATTTCAGCCGCAATAAAATAGGATTGAAATGATAGTGTTAAACTGATTTCGTGTGAACGGTAGAGATCAATAAACGCGGTGAGTTGTAAATCAATTGATAAAATTTTTTTCAAATTAAATTTTTAGTAATTATGAAATATATTCGTGGAATTAGTGTTAAGAACTATCGGGTATTACGTGATATTTCTATTGGTACGATTACGTTTTCGCCTAAGCAAAATACCGAAAATCCGTTACCATTTCGATCCGGTGATCCGCTTACACCTTTAACAGTTGTAATTGGTCGAAACGGTTATGGCAAAAGCACTCTTTACGACGCATTTGGATTTATCGGCGATTGTCTGCGAAGTAATACAGAATATGCCTGTACTTTACGCGGAGGTTTTGATAATATCGTTTCAAATGGACAAAATAAGCAAGAAAATTCTAAACTTGAATTTCAAATTTTATATGATGATATTCTTTATACTCTTTGTATTGCTTCTGATAAGTACAATATTCCGTATGTTTATGCAGAGACGTTATCGCATATTAATTCGGCGTTTAATACATCGGTGTCGATGAATTTTTTTGTAAGTTGCGGTGAGGGCAAGGTTGTTAGTCCTGAAACTGACTCTGTTAGTGATATTAAGTTAGCTGACCCGCGGCGTCTTGTGCTTTCTACTCTTGGTAATTTAAATCAATTTCCTGACATTGTAAAGTTTAGGCAGTTTCTTGAAAACTGGTATTTGAGTTATTTCAAGCCGGACGCAGCACGAGCAACTCCGTTATCTGGTTCACAAAGGCGTCTTGCGTCGAATGGAAATAATTTAGCAAATGTAATTCGGTATTGGGAGAACGAGCATAATGCAAGATTAAATCAGTTGATTGATGAAGTTATCAAACCGATACTTGGGATCACGCGGATTGAAACCAAGACAACAGAAGACGGACGATTATTGTTACGATTTTTTGAAACGGATAATAACAGACCGTTTTATGTTTCGCAGATGTCGGATGGAACGTTGAAATTAGTTGCGTATATGTTGCTTTTAGACGATCCTGATCCGCCGCCGTTTATTTGTTTTGAGGAGCCGGAGAATGGGTTATATCATAGATTGTTAGGAATTTTCATTGATGAAATTAGAAAACGTTGTATATCAAGCGGGGGTTCACAATTTTTCATTACGACGCATCAGCCGTATTTAGTTGATGCTTTAAAACCGGAGGAAGTATGGATACTAGAAAAAAACGCAGACGGATTTGCTTCAGTGAGACGTGCAAGTGAAGACACAATTGTACGCAACATGGCAGCCGAAGGGATCCCGTTAGGTGCTCTTTGGTTCAGCGAATACCTAGATAATTTCGACCAAAATAATTTATAACCGTTCACGAAATTTTGTAATATATCAGTTGAATATTTTTTTTGACAGGACAAACAGGATTACAGGTTAGTGATTAGTGTATAGTGGTTAGTTCGCATGCGGAGATTAGTACCGGTTATAAGTTCAAATCACTAACAACTAAGTGATTGTTTCAAGTTTTGATTCTTTTAATATATCATTTAAAAATCCTGTCAAAAAAACAAAACTAAAGATGCGGTCGAGACGACCGCGTTCCCGAAAAAAATAAATTATTCTACTGATCTATTATTTCGTTTCTTATTTGTTTTGATTGATTTTATATCGTAAATTTCTATAATCGGTACAGTTTCGATATTCCATGTACAATAGCCGCCTTTGCGGATTGTCTTGACATAAACCGGTTGCGAATTAGTCTTGAAAAATTTATCAGCAGCATTTTGTAAACCAGCCCTATTTTGCGTTACATAAAATCGAATTCGACTTGCTTTATCTAAATCTGAATTATCTGAATCTAAATCTAAATCTGAATTATCTGAATTATTCTTTTTATCATCATATTTTTTTGACGACATATAAAATTCAGGTAACAAAACGCCGTCTTCACGATAAATCAAAAATGTGTCCGGCGAAAATTTTGAAAATAAAATCAACTCATCTTTGCCTGTGTTTTCATTCAACCATTCAATAACTTCATTATCAAATCCATCCCAATAATATGTTGCCTCCATTCCAATTTTAACAGCCCCCGATAACCCGCCAACCGCAAAATTATAAAACGATAACCACTGCGGATAATACCAAAATATATTAAATAACGAAACCGCAAATATCATAATCGTAATAACTTGAGATAAAATATTTTTCGATGCAAAAATTATAACTATCTTTTTCGACCGCCATATTATCGTCGCTCCAATTCCCGAAATTATACCCAAGAAAACATACGAACCAACAAAAAGCCGTGTTCCATCATGTACCGGCATATTCGGTAACATGCGAATTAAAAGTAATACAATAAAATTCAAAATTAAAAGTAAACCAAATCGCCGCTTGGTCAATTCAGATAATAAATTTTCGTTACGTTTATTCAGCCTAAATAAAATCGAATAACAACCAACAATAAAGAAAAAAAATAAACCTAACGGAATCGTTATTATCGTCCAAAAAAATGTATTATAAAACGGAAGCGGATGATACAAATCATATATTCGGCCAAGAAACATAATCGGAATATTGATTTCACGATAAATATTAAGATAAAAAAAACGAATAATACCAAAAATCGGATCCGACCAAAACGGCGGATTAAAAATAAAAAATGTACAAAATGAAATTATCGTTACAATAAATATTCGTTTGAAAATAACAACTTTACTTGGTAATTTATCTGACAACAAAATAATTATCGACCAAACGGCAAAAGGAATCGGAATTACAAATCCTGAAAATTTACTCGAAAATGCAAGACCTAAACAAAATCCAAATATCACCGTATCTTTCGTTTTATCTAAAGACTTGGGAAAAAATGCCAAACAACAAATCCACGACGCAATTAAACACGAATCCCAAACCGCAATCAACAACAACGCAAAAAGATGCGGAATTAAAAGAATCGAAATAATCGAAAACCATGCAGTCAAAAGATCAAATTCATTTTTCAGACGATAAAATAACACCGTAAAAGAAATTGATACAAAAAATAACGATATAAAACGTAACCTAAATTTTTTAGAAAAATATTTATCAGACAAAATAATTTTACCCGCCGCCGCAAAAAATATTGGTAACTGCGGATGTCCCTCTTGATCAATTGTTCCACTCCATTTAACAGGCAACTCATCTGACCGCCGAGAAACTTCACCCTCGTCCCAAGTAAGCGGCATTTTAGACGACGCAAAAAGAAATATAATCAAAACAAAAACAAAAAATAATCCGCAAAAAATAAAATTCAAAAAATGAAATTTAACACTAGAATTTAACATACAAAATTTATCAGTAGAATTTTTGTAAATCACATTAAAGTCATAAAGATTATGCGGCTCAAACTGAAAAATAAAACAAGAGCAGCTTAAAATATTTCACTGATATTCAACTCAATATTCAACTCAATACTCAATATTCAATACTCATTGAAATATTATTCTGCTTGTTTATTTTTTGCGCGTTTATTGTAAATTAGTTCGCAAATTTTATTACCGATAGGATTGTTTAACAACATCAGTATCAACTTATATCGAAACGACGGAATACAAATTACACGTTTTGTTTTTATTATTGACCTTAACGAACATTTCACGACATAATCAGCATTTAACCAAGCGAACCCCGGTGTTTTATTTTTGTTAAATCCAATCATCGTTTTAGAGTTATGAAAACCCGTGTGAGTTAAACCGGGGCAAAGAGCTTGCACCCTTACATTATGTTTAGCGACATCGTATTGAATACTTCTCGAAAAAGAAAGAACGTAAGCTTTCGTTGCCATATATTCGGCGCAATTCGTTCCGGCTAAAAAAGCGGCAACTGAAGATAAATTGATCAAAAAACCTTTCTTCCTTTTACACATCGGAACAAGAGCCGCTCTTGCTAAACGCATTAAAGAAATAACATGAACTTGAATCATTTCTTCTTCTAAATCCGGATCGACATTTGGAAACATACCTTCGCGTCCAAAACCGGCATTATTCACCATAAATTCAAGTGTTTCTTCGTTTTCGAGTCGATTTTCCAGACTACGTACTTCATCTGCTTTAGAGAGATCGCATATTAAGGTCTGTACATTAATTCCGTATTTTGATTCGTACTCTGATTTAATTGTTTCGAGTAAATTGCCTCGTCTTGCGATAAGCAGCAAGTCATAGCCTTTTGCCGCAAGTTGATTTGCAAATTCTTTTCCTAATCCGCCGCTTGCTCCGGTTATCGCTGCCAACGGACGTTTTGATTTAACTATTTCTGACATAATTTTCAACTTAAATATTACAAAAAAATTTTAACTATTTACCATTTTTTATCATCATCATCATTTATATTTTGGCTGCTGTTTATGATTTTGATTTCCGATTCATTTTTTAATTTACCGTAAACATGTTTGGGCAGACGGCAATGCACAAGTATGATTTCATTAGTAAATTGTTTTGACAATATTACACCGTCTTTTGCTAGAGATGCGAGTAATTGTCCGTTACTAACTGACATTTCGACTGTTAGTTCGATAAATTCTTTACTTAGTGTGTTGCTTACTACGGCGGCTAATTGGTCTAGTCCGAGATTATTTTTCGCACTGACTTGTATCGCATTAGGATATTTTTGTATTACATGATAAAGATTTTCTTTTTGTTCAAGTGAATCGATTTTATTTAAAACTAGTATCGTATCTTTTTTTCGTATATCGAGTTCGTCGAGTACACGATAGACTGCATCGATTTCGGTGTGAATATGTTTACTGGTCGTGTCGGCGATATGTAACAGTAAATCGGCGTTGTGTGTTTCTTCGAGTGTCGCTCTGAAACTTGCAACTAAATGATGCGGTAAATTTTTAACGAATCCGACTGTATCACTTAAAAGCACGGGACCCCATCCCGGCAGATTCCATTTTCGAGTCCGTGTATCGAGTGTTGCAAAGAGCATATTTTTTACAAACACATCCGAGTTAGTGAGAGCATTCATAATCGAGCTTTTGCCGGCATTAGTGTAACCAACAAGAGATACAGTACGATGTTCAGTACGGGCTGCAACTTCACGTTTACGGCGATTGTGAATTTCGGTGAGTTCATTTTTTAGCAGTTGAATTCGTTTTTGTGCAAGTCGTCTATCGACTTCAAGTTGTTTCTCGCCTGGACCTCGTAACCCGACTCCGCCGACTCCTTGACGTTCAAGATGCGTCCACATTTTTTTGAGACGCGGAAGTGAATACTCTAATTGTGCGAGTTCGACTGCAAGTTTAGATTCTATCGTTTGTGCACGTGAGGCGAATATATCAAGAATGAGTTCGGTACGGTCAATTACTTTGATTTTAAGTTCGTCTTCGAGATTTTTAGTTTGTGACGGTGCGAGATCATTATCGAATATAACTAGATTGGCATCGTGTGCGTTGACAAGTTCTTTGAGTTCGGCAAGTTTACCGCTGCCGATATAAGTTGCGGATTCCGGCTTATTACGAAATTGGACAAGTTCAGCTGCAGTGTGAACGTTAGCAGCATCCGCAAGATTATGAAGTTCGTCGAGATTATGTTCGCTATGAGTTGCGGAGTTTAGATAAACGCCTACGAGTATTGCTGTTTCGGTAGTTTTAACAGTATTAGTAATTATTTGACTATAAGGATCAAACATGGTATTGAATGATTTTAATATAACTATTCATACTTGAAAATTCGGTATTTGTTTTAAACAAAATCTGCCCTGAAACGGCGATCGGATATTTGCTCAATAATAGTGATTAGCGATTTGAACTTATAATCGGTGCTAAGCTCCGCATGCGAACTAACCACTAACCACTAACCGATATACTGCCGTTTTTTCAGGGCGATTTTATTTTATGCGTGAATGGTCACCTTTTTCGTTACAAAAAATAAAACCGAATTTTAAAGTACAATGTGTATATATTACAAAACGAGTTTTTAGCAATTCTTTTAGAATTCTTTTGAGTCGATCCAGCTCATCAGTTTTCGTAGTTTTCGTCCGACTTCTTCAATATTGTGTTGTTTTTGTAGTTCTCTCATTCTTTTGAATTTTGGAGCGTTTACTTTATTTTCGAGCAGCCATTCGCGGGCGAATTCACCGGTTTGGATTTCTTGTAATATTTTTTTCATTTCATTTTTTGTTTCGGGCGTGATAATTCTTTTTCCGCGAGTATAGTCGCCGTATTCTGCGGTATTTGAGATACTGTATCTCATGTAATTTAATCCGCCTTGGTAGAACAGATCGACGATTAATTTCATTTCGTGCATGCATTCGAAGTAAGCCATTTCGGGTTGGTATCCGGCTTCGACTAGGACTTCAAAAGCGTTTTGAATGAGAGCGGACACGCCGCCGCAAAGTACGACTTGTTCTCCGAACAGGTCTGTTTCGGTTTCTTCTTTGAAAGTTGTTTCGATAACGCCGGCGCGAGTTCCTCCGATTCCTTTTGCGTAAGCCAATCCTAATTGCCGTTCTTTATTACCTGCGCCTTCACCGAGAGCGAGCAAGCACGGAACACCGCCGCCTTTGACAAATTCGCTGCGGACAAGATGACCTGGACCTTTAGGTGCGACTAATATAGCAACTACTCCGTTGGGCATATTGAATTGACCGAAATGTACGTTGAATCCGTGTGTTGTTACGATTATGTTACCCGGGTTGAGATTAGGGCGGATTTGTTTATCGAAAATATCTGATTGTAATTCATCGGGCAGTGCGAGAACGATCAAGTCAGATTGTTGAACGGCGGTTTCGACTGTAAGGGGGTCGAATTTATCTTTAATTGCGAGTTCGTAATTAGCGGATCCCGGACGTTGTCCAACTACTACTTTCAAACCGCTATCGCGGAGATTTAAAGCATGTGCATGACCTTGTGAACCGTAGCCAAGTACAGCTATTGTTTTATCTTTAAGGTTTGACAAATCCGCATCTTTTTCGTAATAAATTGTTGCAGTCATTTTTTTAATTTTTTAATTTATTTGGTTAAATTGTTTAATTCTTGTTTTTTTATTGCTTTCGATTTCTTATAAGATTCTTATAAAAGTTTATCGAAAGTATCACATTTTTTAGCAAACTGGATGAGATCATCAAGGATATTGACTGATGTAATTTCTTTAAGAGATTCTTGAATTATCTCAAATACTTTGTCAAATTTTACATCTAAAATGGGTAAAAATAGAGTCATCTATAATTTCGGCTTTACATTTAGCATTACCGAGTTTGAATCCTTTCTTTTATGCCTATAAAGATATATTTTGTTGTTTAATTTGTGAAAACATATTTTCGTTTCTTTTAAGTAGTGTTAGTGAATTTCTAAAAAACTCATATAAATTTATTTTTAGAAATTGACATTATTTGTTGAGGTTATTATTGTGTGTGGTTAAGGGTAGATCATTCAAAAGCGGTAAAGAACACGAAAGCGGATAAGTATATCCAATCATTAAAAAAAAGGAAGGGAGAGGATAACAGAATAGAGCCAAAATTTTACAATGATAGAAATTTTGTAATATAAATATATCAGTAGAATTTTTCAAAATTTTCAAATTCTTTTTAACGAACCTTATATATAGCCGGTGAAAAATTTTTTTCAAATGTTTCAAGTTCGTTTTTTACTAACATAATTTTTAAAAACACAAAACACACAAAATTACACGAAAAACACGAAAATCATATACAACCCATTTTCATGACTTTCGCGATTTTTCTTGTGTATCGTGTTTAAAATTTTTAGGTGAAAAATAACGTTTATTACGTAACATAGAGATACAAGGTATTGTACGAGACTTAATATGCCGCTAATATTTTTTTTCTATTATTTTGATCTTGATCTGAATTTTCAAAATTTATATTATTCGAACTACTCGATAACAGATTTAAATTGATCACAGTTTAATTTACTTTATACAAGATTCACATTTCACTACAAATTTCAACAATATACTCGCGTGTTCTGTATAAATTGCTTTCCAATTGATAAACAAATAACTCAAACCAAAAAAACAACGTGAATGTAGTTTAAAATATTCCATCTAAATTAATTCATTAATTCAAAAAAAATGATTCATATCAAATTAAAATTTATTATTTCATTTTTAACCATACTAATCGTTGCCGCCGAATTGACAACATTTGTATCCGCACAAAATCAACGTTTGCAAAGAGTGATAAACGAATACATGACTCAAAATCCCGACAAAATAAAATCTAAAAATACCGGCAATAATCCCCCCAATATTTCGCCCTCTTGGAAGCCTCAACTTACATCAACACCAAATTCAACATCAAATTCAACACCAAATTCAATATCAAATTCAACATCAACATTAGCATCGCCGAATTATAATTATAATCAGAATCCCAATCTATCATTACCCAATAATGTAAATATCAACAATTCTAATATCAATCCTGCTGGTCATTCTACGCCGTCCATACCTAATTTGGGAATCGACGACACGTCAAAATCTGTGTCCAAAGTTTACATTGGCGATCCGCGTGATCCTCTCAATTTGAATTTCGATCCTACATGGATTAGCTCGCCTAATCGCGTTATTCTGCCGTGCGACGAAACAAATAATGATATCCGAATCAACGATGCATTTTTTATCAATTCACTCACCGGATGGGCTGCAGGAGATCGCGGAATTATATGGCACACAAACGACGGCGGTAAATCATGGGAAATGCAACAAACTCCGATTTCTTGTATCATAAAAAGTATATCATTTATAAACGAACATCTCGGAATAGCTGTAGGCGGTTATAGATTCCCGCTGACACAACATAGCAAAGGATTAATTTTCGTTACATTTAATGGCGGTAAAAATTGGAATACTCACTCTATCAACGGAACTCCATTTTTACACCGTGTCAAAATGTTCGATAATCAACGCGGAATAATCGTTGGCGAATCTTCCGAACATTGTCCTTCGGGTCTGTTTACAACTAAAGACGGCGGAAGAACTTGGACTCCGTATCAGTCTGATAAAACAATCGGATGGCTCACGGCAGATTTTATAGACGAATCAAACGGTATCGGAATCGATACACAAAATAATGTCTATTCGACAAATTACACTGCGAAAATCAATTTGCCAAAAAAACAAATTCCTGACATCGACAACATAAAATTCAACTATATTAAATTCGCTAATTTTGATTTATCTACAAACACGATTTCCGACAATAATATTTCCTCGAAAACAATCAACGGTTGGCTTGTTGGAAGTAAAAGCACTATCCTAACAACTACCGATAAAGGATTAAATTGGGATGTTACAGCAGGAAAATTACCTGTCGGCAATGCGGGGATAAATCTTGAATTGAACACGGTCGAAGTTATAGGTAACGATATTTGGACAGCCGGCAGTCCCGGAACTTTTATTTATCATTCCAACGACTCCGGTAAAACTTGGAAAGCAGCTGCAACCGGCGTTAATGCTTCAATACGAAAAATTACATTCGTTGATAATCTCAACGGTTGGGCAGTCGGCGATCTCGGTACGATACTCGCAACGACAAACGGCGGCATGAATTGGACAATACAAAAAATCGGCGCACGCCGTCTTGCTGCTCTTGGTATTTTCGGGAAAGCGTCTGATAAAATTCCGTTTGAAGTATTTGCTTATCTTTGTTCAAATCAAGGTTACATCGGCGGAGCGGCTTTTGTTTTTCGCGATAACATGCATTGCGACAATTCAAAACATATTGAAAACGGTGTCGATATAAATACGGCACACGAAGCAATGTTGCGAGTAGGTGTAAGTATGACATCTGAAATAACCGGTTTGCAAACTGGGTCTGATGAAATTCAAACTACTTACGAACAACTCGTTAAGCAAATAAATAAAAGTACAACTGACGGAAAAGGAATGGAACAGATCAGAAAAAATCTAGTTTGCACAATAAGACAATGGCAGCCCGACATAATTATCGGTACGAATATTAATATCACAAACATTAACGTTACAAAAAATCCTGTTCAAGAATTAGTGTTGCGTGAAATAATGGAAGCGGTGAAAGCAGCGGCAGATGCGTCGATTTTTCCAGAGCAGATTTCACAACTTGGTTTATCGGCATGGGAAGTTAAAAGAGTACATTTAGCATTATTAGACGAGACAACAAACGGTAACAATGCCGGAAGTTTAGTAGGTGAAATAAACATTCGGACAACCGATCCGCTTTCAAGATTAGGTATTTCGATCGAAGAGGCTGCATATATTTCGCATGGTCTTGTTGAGCGGGAATGGCGGGCAAAACCTGCCGTGCTTGGTTTTACTACGCCGGTTGATAATACACCGACAACAGGCAACTTAAATTTATTTGCCGGAATTGAATCTCAAGTCGGAATCTCAAAACGATCGGCGATTTTAGATTATTCGTCGAAGTGGGTTGAAGTAACACGCCGAATAAAAAAACGTCAATACACGGACAGAATTATTCGCGACATGATCAAAAACGCAACAGCTAAAGGAAAATCGCCAAGTGAAATTCGGCTCGTTTCACACGCTGAAGAATTAACACGCAAAATTGACCGCGATTGCGCAGTTCAAACATTGATCGAATTAGGAAGACGCTACCACGCTGCCGGTGATATCGATGCAGCAGCAGAAGCATATAATATTGTTGTAAGTCAATATGTTGATCATCCGCTTGCAAAACACGCTTTGTTATGGACGTCACAACATTACGCCGCCGAAGAAACTTGTTGGCGCGATTTTATGAAAAATCATCAACCAGCAGCAGCTTTGAGAACGACGAATTATCTCAATTCTGAATCTGTATCAGCAGTATCAAACGGAACAAATAATTTTCGTTACAATAATAATTCGGGAAATAATAATTCGGGAAATAATAATTCGTCGTATAATAATCTTGTGCATAATTCATATAACGGAATAATTCCGGCAGCTTCGATAGCAGATCGAGGTCAATTATCGCCGGAGCCGCCGAAGCAAGAGCTTATAAATTCACCTGATAATAAATTACAAGAAACGATAAACCGTCTGTTTGGATTTCGATTAGATACGAGTTTAAAATTAGCAGAATATTCGCGTCAGAATTTTCCAGAGTTTGCAGATGATATTCGTTCTCGATTTTCTTGGGCTGCCGTTTTACGGCGTCGCGGTTTTGGTCATGATTCAGCACGTTATTATCAAGTTCGCGGCGGAGAATCTTACGACGATATTTGGAGTATGAGAGCGCGGGCAGAACATAAATTGTGGAACGTCTTAAATAACATTGACAGCAACGATCCCGTAACAAATAAAACAGATAAAACAGATAATAACGTAACGAAAAATAAAACAACACAAAACGATGAATTGATGATTCCTGTAATGGCTGCGGTATTTACTCCAAATATTCCGTTTCTTGATGGTGAGTTTGACAACAATTCTGCCCGTGAATCTCAAACGTGGTCGAAAGCTAATTTATATTCGCTCACGCCGTCGAAACAGCGTTACAAGTTGGAAGAACTTTTTAACAATAAACGATTCAGTCCGGCAAACAAACAAGTAAGACAATCTATTTCCGAATCAAAAAATTTTGGTACGAAAGTAATGTTTATGTATGATTCGCATCATTTATACATTGGCTTTAGATGTCCTAAAGTTTCCGGTTTTACGTATCCGCCGATACCGGAACGCCCGCGAACACGTGATTCAAATATTTTAGATCAAGACCGCATAGAAATTTTAATTGATGTAGATCGGGATTACAGTACGTTTTATTCGTGGATGATAGATTCACGCGGATGGGCGGTAGATTCATACTTCGGCGACAAGAAATGGAACTCCGCTTGTTATATTGCAAGAAAAGACGACAATAATGCGTGGTATATTGAGACGGCAATATCTCTGGACTCGTTATCGAGTAATTTACCAAAGTCGAAAACCGTGTGGGGAGTAGGTATAAGACGAATCGTACCAGGTGTAGGAATCGAATGTTGGAACGCTGAAAATTCTATCAATTTAGCAGAAGGAATAGGATTTCTAATGTTCGGCGATTAGACTAAAAACAATTATTAAACCTTTCATTAAAATATTTCAATAGTGAATTTCTAAAAACCTAATGTAAAAATTTATTGTTAGAATGAACGCAGCCGATCCGCATATTTAGACATTTTTTTGTACAAAAAAAGTGCAGACTAGACGCTTATATTCCTCCTAATATTATTTTTTATTTTTAGAAATTACCGATAGAATTTTTGTCTTTAGGCTATACAACTTGTACTGCGATTTTCGGCGATATGAAAGTTATTCATTAAAAAGCCTGCTTCCCAATTGTTGATAAACAAACTGCTCGAATCGAAAATTAAGGTGAGAGCAGTTTAAATATTACCATTTTTTAAAAAATCCAATGACCTCACCGCCGCCATTTTCTGCAAAGTCATCTTCATCGGATCCGAATAAGGATTCGGATTTATCTTCTTCGTCAAAGTCGGTTCCGCCTCCGTTTCAACCTCATCGTGAAATTAAACATCAGCAGCCTCCGCCGGTACCAAATAAAAAATTCGGTGATTTAACTCTCAACGAGATCGCAATTCTTTTGCCGCCGGAAGAAGATGACGAGTCGCAAGAACCGGTTACTACATCGAATCGAGCTGCGAACATTCCGCCAACGCAAGATTTACCGAAGAAGCCGCCAATGATAAATATCGCCGCTTTAACAGAGGAAGCCAATGCAGAAAAAGAACGATTACAAAAAAGCTCTTTTGTAAAATCGCTTGTTGAGCAAAAAAGAAAAAAAGAACGGAAAACATTAATTGTTACATTAATTTTATCAATTATCGGAGCGATTATCGTTACGATTTTAATGGCGTATTTGTTATCGCCTTCACAGTTACAAAAATATGAACAATCGGTAGAAAGCAATGTCAATACAACAATCGAACAAGACAAAAATAATGAAAATCAACCAAACGATACAAACAATAACTATCCCCAACTAGAACTAATCGAACCAAGCGATTCATCAGACAACAATAGTTTGTAAGTAATAAGATTAATAGTTAGTAATAATAATATATCAGCAGAATAATTTATTGTTCTCGGTAACGCGGTCGTCTCGACCGCATCTTTAGGCGTTTTTTGTACAAAAAAGATGCAGGCGGGACGCCTGCGTTCCCGCCGGCTAAAATATTTTTTAGTAA
>JAITKS010000464.1 GCA_031278315.1 Planctomycetaceae bacterium
GCACAATAGTTGACATGAAAGAACTGTGTACATTACAGTCTATTTTATTTATACGAAGTATAAAAGGAGTAGTAACACTATAACTGTGAAAAATTTCCATTATCATAAGCATATTTTAATATTTGATGAAAAATAGAGCGGCGGACGGCAAAAACTAGACCATTGTATAAGGTGTAAGTTTGATAATTATACTCTTTCTACTTTAAAATTCGGTAATTTTTTTTCGATGCGGAATTTTTCGGTGAGTAGAGTCTATAATTCATTCTTGTACTTCTTTATATTTTTAAAGAAGCCTAAGCATGCTTCAGAAAATTGTGCAAACTTTTCATAATATTTATTGTACAGGATTTTCTTTTTGAAAAATTTCCAAATTCTTTCAACAATATTCAAATTTGGCGAATACGGAGGCAGAAAAACGAATATTATTTTTCCCAATTTTTTGCGATCCGGCATCGCATAATTTCAAGTCTAAAGATTTAGGAACAAAGCAAACGGTTTCACCATTCACATAAGCAAACAATTGTCTAAATCCTCCAAGACAATAGGCAGATATTCCAATCGTAAATATGAATAAAGCAACTCCAAAAACTATAAACAGAATAATTTTTTTCATTTTGATTTTTTTCGATGTCTTAAATATATCATACTAATTGAAACAGCAATCATTATGATACCGATAAGAATTAAAATATAACGAACACGGTTAATTGGCGGTTTACCTTCAAAATCGGGTTCAGGGAGTCCGTAATAAGATAAAGCAAAACGTTCCAAATCACTTGTTTCTGTTTCTTTGAGATCGTATTTAACATTCGTATTGAATATAAAATCGTTATACTCGGCTTTAAAATTACGTAATGCCGGGAGCGGTACTTTATAAATATTGCTGTCAAAAACATTTTCATATTCGCCGATAAAATGATTACTTTTGTTCTTTCCAAGAGAAAATTTTACATTACCTTTTTCAATCAAAAAATAATCTGTTGTTAAATATAATTCGCCTTCAATCAATATATCTTCAGATTTGTTAGCAAGCCATTCCAATTTATGCGGCGGTTTTTGAGAAAACTTAAATTTTAGATAATATTTTTTAACAGAATTATCGTTACTATTAATCGGATGAAATTTTTGTACTACAAAGGCGGTATCGTATTTTAACAATTCCGGCAAGTAAATAAAATTTCTATGTAATTCCAGACCGGCTGCAAGTTGTGAACAAATCCGTAAACTTAATTGCGGATTATTGTCAGAATTTTCCTCTGATGATATTGTAGGAAAACATAATGTAACAGATTGTTTTTTATTATCAGTTTGATTTTGTTTTAAACTATCAATAAACCATGTTTGATTACTGTTTTCGCGTTTTAATCGAAATTCATATTTGTCGCCTGTTACAAAAACATTCTTTCCAGCGACGTTTCCGTTCAGGGTTAACTGATGCATGTAAGCGATATTGTATTTTAAGGTTTCAGTTTTGTTGACTTTTCCATTTTTTGTCCAAGTGTGAGTTCTGGTTATTGTACCTTTTACAGTTCCTAATGCTTGCAGATATTCTTCCCAAATCTTCGGTAACTTTTTTATAGAATCAGAATCAATATCGGAAGTGACATTATACAAATCATTGGGATGCGTATCCTGCCCCGGAATAACCGGCATTGACACAATCAAAAAAACAAAAGAATTGATAAGTAAACAACAAAATGTTCGTATTATATTTGTCATGGTATTCGTAAAATAAAAAATTATATTTTTGTAATATAGCCAGTGGAATATTTGTAATATACCTATTACACTTTAAAATTCGTTTTTAATTTTTTGTAATTTAAAATATTGTCAATAAACGTTTCAATAATTTTTTGGTAACTACAACTTGTTTTTGAGTCAAAAAATTGTCTATGTTTTCGTCATGCAAGGGCAATTTAAGTTTAAAACGAATACCGAAATCTAAAGTGTGAAAAGTATATTACCAAAAATATAATCTCTCTTTAAATTCTGTGTTTTATAGTATCGGTGCAAATTGTTCGTAAAATCTTACATCGCCGGAATTGAAATGTCTTATGTCTCGGATTCCAAATCTCATCATCGCTAGCCTCGTTAAACCTAGCCCAAAAGCAAAACCGCTGTACCTCTTTGGATCAATTCCGCCAAACTCCAATACACTCGGATGCACTAGCCCGCACGGAATTAACTCAATCCATCCGTCACCGCAAGTTGAACATCCAACACCGCCGCAAAACATACAATTCAAATCTAACTCAAACCCCGGCTCTACAAACGGAAAAAATCCCGGACGTAATCGTACTTTTACATCTCGACGAAATATCTCACTCAATAACGTTTTCATCACCCCAATCAAATTCGCAACAGAAACATTTTCATCAACCATCAATCCCTCACTCTGATAAAATGTATTCTCATGACTCGGATCAATCGATTCATAACGAAAACAACGTCCGGGGAAAATTGCCCTCACCGGAACACCAAAACGTAATAACGTGCGCACCTGATTGGCAGATGTATGCGTTCTCAATACTAAATCATTTTTTAACCAGAACGTGTCTTGCATATCACGTGCCGGATGGTCTTTGGGAATATTTATCGCTTCAAAATTATTAAATTCTGTCTCGATTTCCGGGCTGTCTAAAACGGCAAATCCCATTCCTTCAAATATCTGCTCAAGTTCCAATTGCACCATCGTAATCGGATGCATACTCCCAAGAGACCGCACAGAACCCGGAACCGTTAGATCAACCAAACGCACCATTTTCACCGCCCCTGATTCCAAATCTTTTACCCTTTCAAATGCCTTTTCAATCTGCTCAGTTGCGAAAATTTTAAGCTCGTTTAATTTTTGTCCAAAACTCTTTTTCTCTTCTTGCGAAAATTTACTAAAATCTGTTTCCTTCGCAAGATTAGTAATTAGTCCCTTGCGGCCAAGATACTTAATTCGTATCTGTTCTATCGATTCCATTGTCGCCGCCGTTTCAAGATCGGCTAATAATAATTGTTTGGTCATTCTTTTTGCGCTCCCTTAAATAATCTGAAATATAGAAACTCAAAACATTGCGTCTCTACATAATTTTTTTGTTTGTTACTTTCTTGTTAAAAATTAAAACCTGATTTCAATGTATGAAAAATATATTAAATGATTAAAAATATTCTACAGACATATTACAAATTTCACGAAAATTTTTTGTAAAATCTATCGTTAATTTACGGGAAAAAATCAAATTTTAACAATCCTTTTCTGTCTTTTGTTGTCCCGTGCAGTACATGACACTTTGAGCAATTTTCCCAAATTTCTATTTTATTTCCATGCACCGAGTGAATCTTACTCCTGCCGTGACAAGATACACACGACGCTGCACCATTGACAGGTTTTATTGTCTGCCGAATTACAGAAACGTTTGTGATGTCTTTATCCGTAACAATATCATGACAGACCGTACACTTATTTAGATCATTCACCAATACATGATTTCGCATCGCAGGCCATAACGTTTTTTTTACTTTGTAATCGTAATCATCTTGTTGATAGTTCGCATTTAAGTCTGGTTTTTTATTTTTCTCGTTTAAGTTTGAATATAAATTTTGTGTTATTCTATTCTCTTTCGATTTCGACGGTTCAACTATAAATTCAACGGCAGAAGCAGCAGCTCTTATATTATGCAATCCTGAATTTAATTCAACTTGAGCTATCCAACTTTTATTGTATTTAATTGTCCAATCGACATTTCGTCCGTCGATTAAAAGTTCTGGTACATACGGCGGTGTCAAGCTGTTCGGCGATGATCTCAATTGCACAAACGGATTAGGCTGCCAAGTACAAATTATCGTTACATTATTACCTTGAATACGCGATTCAGGTAACGGCGAAATTATACTAAATTGAACCGCACTATCTTTGTCTGACCGCGACGTTATTTGCTGCTTTATAATGTCGTTTCCGCCAACCCATATTGGTTGATCTAGTGCATCCATGACCGTTTCAAAAATTAAAAAACCAATAAACGAAATCAAAACCAGAATAATAATCGACTGAAAAAATATCGAAAAAAAAGGACGCCAATCAGGCGGCTCCGGAATCGGTGCGCCCGGCAAAAAAATTGATGTAAATTCATTTCTTGGCATTTTAAATTGTTCTCACTTTAATTTTCGGTTTGAATCATCTGATTATTTATCGAAAAGCAGGCAGCAGCTCGTAAAGGAAATTCGTAATATATCAGTAGAATATTTTCGTAACAGTCTATCTTGATATTTTTATGTTTAATTTTCTTTAACACAAAACACACGAAATTACACGAAAAACACGAAAACTTTTTAGATAATTTTCGTGCATTTCGTAATTTCGTGTGTTTCGTGATCTCAAAAAAACAAAAATTCTACTGAAAGATTATCGGCGTTATTTCATTTTATTTTGCGTTTACTTCTTTCCGTGATTTCTTTTTTAGATAATTAGTTTTATTGAAATTTTTTTGTACCAATAAATTGTTTTACCTCATTTTGAATTTCGTCGGGTAATTCATCAATACTTTCGGCTTCCCAGATTTTATCTTCCGTGTTGCCGTTGATCGTTGTTGACTTTTTTACTTTGATTTTCGTTTTGCCGTTTGAATCCGATTGCGTTACGACACTTAATGCTTTCGCCTCTCCGCCTTGAAAATTCTGCAATTTATTTGTGCCGGTGCCGGGAAACGATAATTGAGGTAAATTCAACTTTGGTAACAACTCTCCGTTACTTTCAGGAAACGAGAAAATTAAATTGACTTTCGAATCATCGTTTAGTTGATTAAACATCCGTTCCAATTCTTGTAAAAATTGCTTGCGATCACTCCACTTGAAATGTTGATGCGGCGATAACTCAAAATTCAGATCAGGACGGCCAGCTTTAGGTAAAGGAAATCCGTCTGTTACAATTTTTTCCGGCGTTATTTTGATCTCATTTTTTTTGCCGTTGCGAACAAGAACAACATTTTGCTCCGTGTCTTTTGCGATATTGACTTGTTCGACTAAAGTATCACACGAATCAATTTTTTTCCCGCCGAACTCTACAATTATGTCGCCTCGTTTTATTCCGGATTTCGCCGCCGGACTATTCGGTATTACGTCTGCAACAACGACCATTTCACGATGTTTACCCGATTCAATTTTATTTTCCGAGTCGGCATTATCTTTATCTTTTATTTCTACTGCATCGCTGAAATGAGAAAACAAAATTTCCGGGGCACCCGTAATCGTTATACCGATCTGATAAAATTCCGGCCGATCAGATATATCAGATATATCAACTTTATCAGCTGATTCTGCAACCGGTACTTTTTTAGTTTCCTCTTTTACCGTATCTTTCGATTCCTCTGCTGCCGCCGCTGCCGGCGACTGAATCGTTTGATTTGATTTATCAAGCGTAATTGACTCGGTTGACTTGTCCTGATTTTGTCCGTAAGCATAAAATGCCGTACACAGACAAATCACAAAAATTAACTTGCAAAACAGATTCACTGCTTTAAGATTTTTTTGCTTTGACATTTTTACTACATTCTCCTGAAAATTTTAATATATCCGCATCGTGTGATTCTATTACGATTACGGATATTCTTTGGATTTAACTTGACTACCGCACCGATTACTCTCGAAATTATTCAAGATCAATTGTCAGCGTTCTTAAATTATTTTCCAATTATAATCGGCAACAACACAATTTTTCAATACGATAAAAATTTTTTTTTGTTCGATTGTTTAATAATTTTTTTGTAACAATTCATTTTTCTGTAATATTTCATTGAGATATTTCATAATTTAAGATTTAAGATTTAATATTTAAGATTAAAAATTGAAGGTTGTTTGCAATGTTTTTATAGTATCATTGAATCATAGATCAAACCGGTTATCTCATTTTTGCTATTAAATGGGCTTGACGTGTTTTGTGAGATTCGTATAATACCAAACTTGTGGTTGACAAGAGATGTGATCTTGAATGAAAATTTTAATTGTGTCAAGATGACAATATTGTTCTTGTCAAAAAATACGACAGTTGTTCTGTTGGAGCCGGCAACTTTTATTTGGTATGCCGGCTTTGTTTGAAAAAAATTAACCTAAAGGAATTTTTTATGTCAGCAGTTGTAGATGAATTAGTTAAAATAATAGCTAATCGTTTCGGCGTTGAAGAATCAACAATTAAACCAGAGACCGATATCTTAAATGATCTCGGTGCAGATTCTCTTGAAATCGCCGAACTTCTGATCGAAATTGAAGATAAATTATCGGTTTCTATAGATGAATCCGAAGTACAAAGCCTTACGACAGTAGCCGATGTTATTAATTACGTCGAAAAAGTCACGGCTACTAAAGAGAATGATGGTGAAGAATGTAACTGTGGTGAATGTAAACAAAACGAATAACATTTTTTCGTATGGTTCGTACTCTACAAAATAAAAATTGAATTTTACGAGATACCCGCACGAAAAATATAAAATAACGAAATAAGCGAACTCGGCTTGATCTGTTCGCTTGTTTTGTTTGTTTCGTTTTGTTCTTGTTTTTCTTTTTCACCGTTCAATAATCCAGTGTAATATATTAAACACAAGATTACAGAATTACAGGATTATTGAATAAAAAAAAGTACACAGACAATATTGTAACTATTCAGTAGTGTTACTATCTTTGATTATTTCCGATTTTTTTATTAATCGCAGAGAATACAGAGATCACACAGAAATCAGAGATCATAGAGAGATCACAGAGAAGGAGATTTTGTAATATATTCTATTCAGTAAAATATTTGTTTTTTACATTAGCTCGATAAGAGCTTTCAAATTTTTTTACTGAATCGCCTATTGCAACGGGATAGATTCAAGTTTCCTTCCAACCTCCGGCCCGACGTCCTGAGCAACGGGAAGACTGCTATTAAATCACGAATCGTTTATGATCCTGCCGCCCTTTTAGGGATTTGGTTCGGGTTGATATTATTACTCACCCTGTTGGGGCGGACGATTCAGTAAAAAATCTTATGCCCTTTCAGAACGAACTTATTTTTATGCGCGAACAGTTACCTTTTTCGTTACAAAAAATAAAACCTGATATGTAAAGATACAATGACGTGTGTCTCTACGTTACGGAATAAACGTAATATATAGGTGAAATTTTTCAAAGGTTTCTATTTCATTTTTAACTAACCGTAATATATCAGCGGAATATTTTTTTGACAGGATAAACAGGATAGCGGTTAGTGTATAGTGGTTAGTTCGCATGCGGAGATTAGCACGGATTCTAAAGTTCAAATCACTATAGTTTCAAGTTTTGATTCTTTTAATTTATTAAATATTTTTTTTCAATAAACATCTCAAGTTTTTGTAAGCAATTGTGTATTTTACGTATCGTATTATGAGTTCGGCGAAGTGAAGCCGAATTTATATTTTATTATATTCATTAAAAAAAACTGCGTTCCGCAAGGTAAGCAGGCAGCTCGAACCGA
>JAITKS010000468.1 GCA_031278315.1 Planctomycetaceae bacterium
ATATATTAGTGTAATAATTTATTGTTATCGGGAACGCGGTCGTCTCGACCAGAATTAGATGCTTTTGAATTAAGGCTGTCTATAAAAATTTATAGAATTTCTAATCTAATCTTTTAACATAAATTACGATACGGAACGCTTGGAACGATTACGCTTTGTAAATGGTAATAATCCGCACATTCCAGCACAAATTAATAAGATCGTAGCAGGTTCAGGAGTACTTTGAGACTCTGTCGGAGTCGAAGTATCAGCGTAATTGCCGGGATAATATGGATGCGAAGGCATCACCGGATCATCATTTTCAACCGGATTCGATACATCCCATACGTCATCAACAAACGGCTCCGCCGCAATATACGATAATTCATTCGGATCTTCAAGAACCGAATCCGTTGCTTGAGAACCTTCCATACTGTTCATCGTACAATTGTTCGTATTCTCAGGTTGATCCGCATCAACCCTGTACTCACTCGCATAATTACCAAGAGATGATACACTCGCACCGCCCGATGATATGTCTGCTGATACAACTCCCGATATGCAAATTACAATCGCCGAAAACAAAAACACTAATTCAATTTTATCTTTCATTTTATTTTTCATTTTTTCAACTCCAAAAATAATTGTTACGAAAAAAGATTTTAACCGCATCCAACTCATCGCTAGACAAAATTTAATTTTACCAAAATCTTCTTTCTCTAGTTCTAAACTGCTCCCAATCGAATTTTCAATTTATACAATTCATATCTTATTTATTGGAAAGCAAATTTAATAATCTTTTAATGAATCTTCCTTGAATCCGCAAAACTCATAACAATAGTTGAATTTTCAAGTAAAGTTTATTCTCTATACCAACAAATCAACAACTCATAGTAAGTAAATAATACGTTGTCTCAAATATAACTCTATTGTATGAAAATTACAATAATTGATTATTCAAGTTTTTAACCTGTGTCCGTCATTTCGACTCTTTTTATGTATCAAATAAGTTACAGTTGTTAAAATCGTGCAAATCGTTAAATTCCGAATAAACTGATCTCAAATAATCCAGAAAATCAGTTATATAAGTTATATATTTATCGCAATTTTTATACCCAAAAAATAGAACTTTATCAATCTTCTTACAAATTCTTTGCAAAAGTACTCCAAAATCAATTGTACTAAATAATGTTACATAATTTTCTAATTTGACATTTTTTTAATTTTATTCAGAAAAAATAACATAAAATACCCCAAAAAATAATGTCTAAATAAAACACAATTCTGTCGATTGCATGCAAAAAAATACTTTTTTACTTTTCAAACTGTTCTCACTTTAATTTTTGGTTTGAATCTCATGCTGCTTACATATCGAAAATCAGGTTTTACAGAATACGGTCTTGAGCCGCCGAAATTCATAATACGATACGTATATAATATAATATAATTCAATTACAATTCATGTTTGAAACTTTAACTGAAAATTCAAGCCGAGATTAAGTTCAAAACAATTTTTATTCTGAATCATAATCAATTGAATCGACTGCAATAATACCGCTGCGAATTGCTCCTTCTAAAGTTGAGGGCCACTCTGTTTGTGTCCAATCGCCGGCAATTGCAAAATTTTTAAATGCCGTTTTCTGACTCGGACGATTCGAATAAACTAACGGATGCGGCGAAAATACAGCATCAAAAAACGTCGTTACCCTGTAATGAAAAAGTTTTAACGATTCTCTAACCTTAAAAGTTGATTCCAATTGCTTTATTACTCTATCGACCAAGCTAACCGCTCCGGCAGATGTCAACTCTAACTCCGATAAAATCCGATGCGATGCACTTATCAAAACCAAATGATAAAAACCGCCGACTTGAGATTGCACGCCCTGCGGACAAAATAAAAATTGTCCCACTCCGCCAATCAACGCCGTGTATAAATTACTACTAGATAAAAGACGACAATTTAACCAAAGATGAATAGATGTAATCGCACCAGGCTCAAATCCCGCTAATCCGAGACTGTCCGAAAATGTTTCAAGCTCTGAGGACTCAAATATTTCACGTGCGCGAAATGCCGGCACCGCTAATACATAACGATCAAAAGAGCGTACTTCGCCGTCCGAAAACTCCAAGCCCGTAATTACCGGAACTCTACAATCAGGTGTATCTGTTTGCAAAAACGGATCAGAATCTGTCAAATTATCCGTGTCTTGAATGTTGATATTTTCCAACGATTCCAAATTCGTTTCTGAATTAAACTCTATTTCCGTTTCGTCTGAAATATTACTCGAATCATGCTTATCAACATTATCAACGATGTTATTCGGTTCACTTAAATTGTTACTATTATCAGCAGTATTATTATCTGTTATGTCCGAGATATATTCGTTATTATTTTCGTTTACATAATTTTCATTGGGAGAGTTTTTATTCCGATCTGAATTTTGTTCTGAATTTCGTTCTGACCGAAGTTCCCATCGTAAAGCAGTAATTCTTGAAAGAAAATGCAAATTCACTCCCATTGATTTTAATTTCTCCGACACTTTATCGTGATAAATTGTTCTCAACGGTTTGTTCGGGATGTGAACTTTCAATCCATTTCGTCCTGCTAGTAATCCGTCGCGTACAACTTTTTGAACGGCATCAAAAGAGACATTTTCAATCGTATCGCAAAGAGAACTTAAAATTAACGGTTCCCAAAAATTCTCTATACATTGTTGCGGAATGTTTTCGCTTTCAAGCCATTTTTTGAATAAAAAGTCGGAGTTGTAATTTGGTTCAAATTTTTTTCTATAATCAGATTCTTTATTGATCTTGCATAATTTTCTTAAAGCAAGAGCTGTAGAGATACGTTGTTTTAAGGTCAACAAAGGGTTTCTCAAAAACGAAGGTAACAACTGCCAACTTGAAGGCAAAAAAGATGAATGAGTAATTTTCCAACGTTTACCGTCGATATAAAAAAACGGCATAGAATTTTTTTGTACAAAAAATTCGTTTAATCCGAGTCTTTTATTCAATGCAACAAATTCGTTGCAGCATCCTAATGCGATATGTTGTCCGTTATCGATCCAGCATCCTGTAACCGGATCGAAAATCGACGCTGCTCTACCGCCTAGAACTCGCGACCATTCGAATAAATCAACTTTAAAACCGCGTTGTACAGCAGCTTCTGCTGCTGCTATTCCAGCCAAACCGCCTCCAATTATCGCTAAACTTCGACGCATCACGCAAACCTTTTCACCTGTTAATTGCAAAACAATAAAAAATAAATTTCAGAATAAAATAAAAAATAACAAACATATAAAAAAAATATTTCTACCCGCAAAAAGTAGAACATGTATATTAAAAGAAGTCTCGCAATTTAAATTGATGATCATTGTAGGCTGTATAAGTTTTAATTCAAGAGGGTATAAAACTAAATTTAAACGTTTAATTTTTAAAAATAGAATACACAAAAAATCTAT
>JAITKS010000051.1 GCA_031278315.1 Planctomycetaceae bacterium
GCTTGGTCGATTTCGGCATTAAAAATTTGAGCAATTTCGTTTCTAACTTTTTCCTTTGCTTCGTGAATAAATAAGCGGGCATTTACCTTGCCTCGGTTTTTGCCCGCTTTTGTTTGGCGTTGTCGTGTTCCGGCATCTACTAAGTGTACATAATTTGCAGGTCTTACTAATCTCTGTTTTCCAGCATTTGCACCCTTTAGGATAGGAATCATTTCAACATAATCTATCCGCGGACCCACTGTTCCAAAAACGATTTCTCCGCGTTCATATTTTTTAACTTTAACAGACATTGATCGTTTCAATGCGCCTGTTTTAACGGGTACAACTTCCTTAAAAGCTTTCAATAATATTCTGTTTGCCCGTCTTGTTGCTTTGTCTAAAACGCCTTTCTGTATGTTTACCGGCAACGCGGCCAATTTTACATTTATTAATCCGTCCAACGCTACCTGATATGAATCAATATTTACACCCGAATTTTGACTACTGCTTTTCCGACTACTGCCTTTTCGCCCGTAATATTCACCATGAATCCGATACGTAATTCTGTTCCGTGCCATTTTTATTTGCGGTAGTTAAAAGTGAAAAAAGCCCTTTGCGGTTTCCCTTAAAAACAAGGGAATTTTCAACGCCGCCGTTTTCATCACGCCGAAGGTTTACCATACTTGATTGTCCATATTGGGCGATTTTTGGGGTTCTACATTGTACGGGTCAGGGATTTTTAATATGGCAAAAGGTTTCGATTCATACTTCCAAAAAAAATGTTGTCTGTCTTGCGGAATTGCTCTGTAATTGTTCGGGTCCGATAATTGATCTTGTGTCGGCTGTTGCTGGTTTTGGGGTAATAAATCGGTATTAAACTCACTCGGAAAGTCAAACGGAACATTTCAACATAATCTATACGCGGTCTCACCGTTCCAAAAACGATTTCTCCGCGATCATATTTTTTAATTTTAACAGACATTGATCTTTTCAATGCGCCTGTTTTAACGGGAATAACTTCCCTAAAAGCATTCAATAATCTCCTGTTTGCCAGTCTTGTTGCTTTATCTAAAACGCCTTTCTGTGAATAGTTTAGTTCGGAAAATAAGATAAAAAATAAGATTCGTTAAAAATAAATTTGAAACCCTTGAGAAATTTCACTGATATATTACTAATCATATAAATCTACATAATCACATAAATCAACGTTTAGATAACTATGACTAGATTACTCGTTTATCAATAACACGCTTCGCTTTGCCCTCACTTCGCGGAATAGAACCCGGATGAACAAGTGATACTTTGGCATGAATCCCCGTAACACGATGTATTTCTTGCCGTACACGATTCTGAAAAGCTTCAATTTCACGTACTTTGTCACTAAAATCTTCGGGTTGAACTTCAAGTTTGACCTCGATTTCATCTAAACCGCCAAATTCACGCGTAAGAATAATCTGATAATGCGGTGCCGTACTTTCAACCTGAAGTAACGCTGCTTCAATTTGACTCGGAAAAACATTCACTCCCCGAATAATTACCATATCATCACTACGCGCCGCAATACGCCGCATTCTACGAATAGTTCGACCACAAGAACAAGGCTCAGAAATCAAACTGGTTAAGTCTCGCGTCCGATAACGAATCATCGGCATCGCAAAACGGTCTAACGTAGTAAAAACAAGTTCGCCCATTTGACCATCCGGTAACGGCTCCAATGTTTCCGGATCAACAATTTCAGGATAAAAATGGTCTTCAAAAAGATGAGTTCCATTCTGATAAACACATTCCGCCCCAACACCAGGACCGCAAATTTCCGTTAATCCGTAAATATCATAAGCCTTAATTCCGGCATCAGCTTCAATTCTTTTCCGCATTTCATCAGACCACGGTTCCGCTCCGAATACACCAACTCTAACCGGTAAATTCCGTAAATCAACTCCCATTGCTTGAGCTTTGTCAATAATATGCAAAAAATAAGACGGCGTACAAGAAACAACAGTCGCACCAAAATCCCGCATGAGCATAACTTGCCGCTCTGTGTTACCGCCGGAAATCGGAACAACCGTAACACCAAGAGATTGACCGCCGTCATGCAAACCAAGACCGCCCGTAAAAAGACCATAACCATAAGCATTTTGCAAAATATCACCAGAACAAACCCCATAACTGCGAAGAGACCGAACCACACCTTGTGTCCAAACTGCAAGGTCTTCACGCGTATGTGCAACAACAATCGGCTTGCCGGTTGTACCGCTAGACGCATGCATTCTAACTATTTTGTCCATCGGAACCGCAAATAAACCAAATGGATAAGTATCACGCAAAACCTGTTTCGTAATAAACGGCAACTTATACATATCACCGAAATTTTTAATATCCGGCGGAATAAGTTTACGTTGAACCATTTGCTCATGGTACCAAGGACTGTTTTCGTATGCATGGCGAAGGATTACTTCAAATTTTTTCCATTGAAGTTCCTGAAGCCGGTCTTTGGTAAGAAAATCCAGATTAGTAACAGAATTTAGTGTCGTTTGCGACATATCAAGCTGTAAATGATTAGACATGTGAAATTTGGGGTTAAAAATAAAAAATTTTGAATCAACATAACATCTGCCCAAAAAAATATTCGGGACAAATAACTATATGTTAATACATTCCAGTTTAACAAAAGACACATTTTAACATACACAGAAAAGGAATCAATCCATAATAAAAGAAATCTCTAAAAACTTCTTTCTATAATATATTCAGTGAAATATTTGTTTTTCAATTTTTTGAGTTATGAATTTTAAAACTAAACTTGAAACCTTTGAAAAAATCTTAC
>JAITKS010000092.1 GCA_031278315.1 Planctomycetaceae bacterium
CAAACGCTGCAAGATACAAAATTTCAAGACGTCATTAAAAATCATAATATCAAATTGACCGGATTTTCAAATTAAATTCGGAATTTTTGTTTTAAGTTTTAAACACGAAATACACGAAATACACGAAACTTATTTTTGTTAATGATTCGAACTTATAATCCGTGATAATTTCCGCATACGAACTAAACTATTATCCTGTAAATCCTGTAATCCTGTAATCCTGTTTATCCTGTCAAAAAAATATTCCTCTGATTTATTACGATACATTTAATTAATTCCTCATGAAAATTACAGGAAAATCAATGTCATTACAATCATTACTGGCAGTAATATTAAACAGCTATAAAACATATAACCTAAAAAGCTCGGCATTTTAATTCCTGATTGTTCTGCAATTGCTTTTACCATGAAATTAGGTCCATTTCCAATATACGTCATCGCTCCCATAAATACAGAACCTACAGATACAGCAACTAAAAGTCTAAAATCTATAAATCCGTTGCCTCCTACATTGACAAGTTCACCTTTGTTTAATTTGGTTTGCCAATCAGTTTCTTTCCATTCATTTTTTTTGAAATCAATTTCTTTGTCCGGCGATAATGATTTCGCAATTTCAAAAAATACAACATAAGTCGGTGCATTGTCCAAAACAGAACTTAACGAACCCGTTGACCAAAAAAATAATTTCGTTTTCTCAATTCCTAATTTTGATTCAGCCTTGCTCACAATCGCCCGGCTTTCTACGTTCAATATTTGAAGCGGAGCTTGCATACAAATGAAAATTCCAAAAAATAGCGCCGCTACTTCGCCAATCGCCAAGAAATTAAAACCGTTTTTATTTCTTATAATTCGCCCTCCGCAAATTAACGATATTGCACATAAAGCAAGTTGAACCGTTTCACGCAAAAAATACCACGGATGCCAGTCAGTAAACGGAAAAGCTTTGCTCGGAGCTAAAAACGCAACCGCAAAAACTACACCCAATAAAAGAGGTAAATTAAGAATAAGTCCCGAAAAACTTAAATTAGTTTTATTTGCTAAATCTTTCAGCTTGCTCTCTTGCGATTCACGCGGATAAAACCAAAATTTATCCCATAAGAAAAATAAACCAATCAATACTAAATTCACAAATGCCCATTCACGCCACAAGTTAAGAGTCCAAGTAAACTCTACACCTTTCAAATACCCTAGAAAAAGCGGCGGATCACCAAGAGGCGTAAGACATCCGCCGCAATTACATACACAAAAAATAAAAAATAATATCGTATGAACTTTGTAACGCCGTTCTTTGTTCGTTTCAATTAAGAGTCTAATTAGAAGCATTGCTGCTCCTGTTGTTCCTATCAAACTCGCCAACGCCGAACCAATAAATAATATCAGTGAGTTGATAAAAGGACTCGCCGCAAGATTACCGCCTATCCGTATTCCGCCTGTTATCGTAAATAAAGAAAATAACAAAACAATAAAAGGTATAAACTCGTCAACTATGGCATTGATAAAAACCGCAGACATCACCGAAAAACCTCCCCAAAAATTTCCTTCACGATTAGATTCAACAAAACGATGCGAAGGCCAATGCAACTCAACCGGAAAATCACAAGCGAAAAAATAATAAAGAAGAGTTAAAAATCCAAGCGACGCTGAAATCAAAAATTTATTCAAATTACTTTCCCAAAAACGCTCAGCTGAACGAATAAGAGGTAAAAACGCAATACACAATAACAATGTCGCAAAAGGTAATACCATATAATAAGGCGGATGACGTAATTGACCGCCTTCATTAACGTGACCATTACTGCGGCCATGACCATTATTGTTACTATTATCATGTTCGAGCAATTCTGTAGTCTTTTCTGAATTATCGATATTGGGATTAATATTATTGCCGTGATCGTTACTGCTATTGTTACTGTTACCGTGTTCAGAATCGTGTGAGATTGATTCGGAATGATTTGAATCTGTAATTTGTTTTGTCCATTTTTGAGGGAGACCCAGCAAAACGAGATAAGTATAAAAAGCCAAAATTAAAATCAAAAAAATTGCAACAGGAACGATCAATTTTGTTGGTTGAGGTTCATGATGATGTTCCTGTGTTTGCTTATTTGATTGAGTTAATTTTGACTCTGATACATTTGAATCTGTTGAAGATAGGTCATTTTGATTTTGTTGTTTGTTAGTATTTGGCATGATTGGTTGATATTATATTGTCCGTATTTAATTTTGGACAATTGTAAAATTGTTTTTTAAGATTTGCTGTATCATTTGTAGTTTTAATTTCGATCGGCATTTTACCTGCGATGCAACAAAAAAATTACATTGCAGAACCAATTGTGTTATTCTTTTCAATCGCAAAGAATCGAAAATATTACCATCAGTCGATTTTCTGTCAACTAGATGCAATCAGTAAAACCAAAATTATTTGTGTTGTAATATTTCAACAGAATTTTTATTTTTTTGAGATCATGAAACACACGAAATCACGAAATAAACAAAAATTATCTAAAGAACCTTTCATGTTTTTTGTATATTTTCGTGTTAGAAAAAAGTAATACATCAGTGGAAATTTTTGTTTTTCAAATTTTTGTAAATTTTTAAACATGAAATACACGAAAAAGAGCTAACTATCAAGAAGTCCCGCTAGGGACGACTCTTTATTAACCGTATGCTTTAGCTTACGGATCACGCTTCACTGATATATTATTTGCGGTTTTAAAATTTCTTTATGAGATAATTCCCTATAATCTTTGTTTTTGTTTTATATTTCCTAAATTCCCGATTTTCTCGTAATGACGGTTATTTTTACTGTAACTTCTTTACTTTTTTTCTGAAACGATAATTACTATTTATCTTTGTTTATTTTATCTATTTTATCTTATCGTAATAATGCGTAGTTTTAGAGTAATTGTTGCTATACATCTGAACAAAATATTCAACATTATTGAAATTTACAGATAAATAGATTCGATTATTTATAGCGGAATAATAGTTTGTTCCGTCATCTTCGTAAAAATCACAACAATAAATACAACTCAAATAATCAACAAAATATTTCCATCGCATATATCAGATACAAATCACAACACTAACATCAAAACCAACAACAAATCAAAACTGATAACAACAGATCAAAAACTTTCAATAGACCAAAACTAATAACACACAGATCAAAAACTTTCAACAGACCAAAAGATTTCAACAGAATTTAACTTTTTCATAATCAATATAACAATAATATATCAACCTAAATGTTTCGTACTATGAATTTCGGCGAAATAAAATCATGTTTCATTAAAAACGGTCTCCTAAGAATTAATCATGAATCCCGCCCGGACAATTTAAGTATGAGCAGCTTAACACTACCGAAGTACATTGGTAACCCAATGGAGTTGTTTAAATTATACCCGTATCGTAAGGAGAATATCTCGTGACCAGGATTTATACTAATGTTCCATCCATGACAGCACGCACAAGTTTGACCGCTAATCTTGGGTCGTTGCAAACGTCCTTGGAACGATTAAGTACTGGATTTCGGATAAATAGCGGAAAAGATGATCCCGCTGGATTGATCGCAAGCGAAATATTGCGTTCAGATATAACCGGTATCAAAAAAGCAGTTCAAAATACTGAACGCGCTAATATGATGATCGCTACGGCTGATTCTGCATTAAATCAAGTAACAAGTCTTTTGAACACGATTCGCGGTCTTATCACCGAAGCAGCCAGCACCGGCACAATGAGCGCAGAGATGATCGCCGCAAATCAACTCGAAATAGACAAATCCCTCGACGCTATCGACCGAATCGCATCACAAACAACATTCATGGGACAAAAATTACTCGACGGCTCTCTTAGCTTTGACTTGCAAGGCGTCAACCGTAACGATATTAATGGATTAGAAGTTAATCAAGTAACATTCGGCGCAACGAAATCACCTGTGAATGTCAATGTAGCAGTTCGTGAAGCTGCGGCTAAAGCAACACTTTATTATCAGAATCCGGCTGTTTCCGAAGATATCGCCCTGACTTGGGGCGGTAACTACGGCTACCAAACAGAAACATTTTCTCGCGGTGCTACCGTAAAAGAAATCGCAGAACGAGTCAACGCCGTATCTGATTCAACAGGTGTTACAGCACAAGTCGGCTCCGATGCAATTCAAGGTACAATTATAACAAGCAGTCTCGGAACAAATAACGATATTATTATCACAGCAGGAACCGCAGGTACAAACGCAGGAAATATCGAAATAAAATATCTCAAAGGTGATTCAAAAGGTATCCGTGTCGAATATCAAGAGCCAATCGAAGAAGGCGCACCGGCGAAAATGATCGTCTATCTACAAACCTCCGAAGAAATCGCAGCTTTAGCAGACGATATCGATACTACCGCCGGAGTACACGATAACAACGCTTTACGTTTCATCGCAAATATAAAAGGCTCACAATACAATAACTCAAGCATACAATATGTTGACGGAAATTTCACACAAGCAGCATTCGGAAGCGAAAATACAAATCCAACCGAGCAAGCCGGCATGCCATACGCTTACTACAATGATAATGCAACAACAGCAAAAGCGTTATTCGGTGATATAAACGGTTTGTCGAATTTTAGTTCGTTGGCAGGTACCGGCAACTATTTTACAATTCAATCTAAAGCGGCAGGAATTGATTATAACAATACAGCAATTACATTTCTTTCAAGTACACCGGGCAGCGGTCCTATTCCCGCAGGAAAAAAAGCTGCCGCACAATACAACGCCGAAACTAAACAACTACAAATTTACGTCGATACAACAGGAGGAGCAACTTTACAAGATGTAAAAGACGCCTTGCAATTAGAAGGTCATTTTGAGTTATCGCCATCCGATACGAGTATTTTATCTAATGCGGTTACAGCTGTTGATGTTTACAGTTCAGCAAGTCCATTTAATCCGCTTGCTCCTTCTACAACTGTTTCCGGTTACAGTAACACACACAATAGCGGCGGTGACACCGGTACGTTGTTTATCGTCCTGCCAACAGACGGACAAATTGAAACATATTCAGAAGGTACGGTTCCTGGTTGTACTACAGATGCTCTTGATAACAAAGATACAACCGATCCTAAAACATATTACCTCAAGAGCCAAGACTCAAGTTGGGATAGTTATACAATTAATTTCGCAAAAGCCGGTAGCGGTAGCGGTAGTAATACAGCAAGTGTTAGTATATCTGGAAATACAATTACAGTCACAATTGACGGAGACGTAAGTTACGACGACATTCTTACTGCATTGAATGGCAGTTGGACAAGTAAACCGGCAGGTTTAAGTAATTTAGTTTGGTCAGATTCAAAAGGCGTTCCTGTAACGCCGGCTTCCTCCGACAAAATAAGCGATACTAATGCTGATAATCAATCGTTGGATTTTGCAGACACAGCGACTCGTGCCATAACAGCGAATGATATATTAAAATTGTTTAATCTTAATTCACAGACGGGAACACATTTGATTTCATCGAAAGGCAGCGAGCGGGCGGCAAGTTTGTTTTCGGTTGAGCGGACAGCAGATAACGATGGTACGGGACAAATCAATGCTTGGAGTTATCTTGTATCAGGCGGTGATACGCCAGCGGATCCAAGTGATGATGTTTATGCGCGGACAACGACATCTTTTAGCAAGATATTTAAGAATGGTCAGAGCGGCGGCGAAATAGTAACGACCGCAGCCGAGCTTGTAACGGCATTGAATAATTCGGCTTATTGGGGTCAAAGTATGTGTCCAGAGATGTTGGCGGAACTTGCGGACTACAACAGCCGCGGCGAATATTTTGACGTAACAACACCTCCGCCGTTATTAGTTCGTCTTGCTCCGGGCAATCATGGTTTGTTTACGGTCAGTTCATTTGAGGAAGTTGCGTATTACGGTGATCCGAATGACGGTACGGCGTTACAATTTCTTGGCGAGGAAAATTCGCCTGATATTCGTTTTGTCGCCGATTCTTCTATAGATAAAATTTATGTAGAACGGACGACAGTACCTGATACAATTGATTTTGCTCAAGCTGTTTTATCTGCTACGAATCAAAGTGCTAGTTTGATAATTGCGGCTAATCAGAAAGGCGAAAATTATGATGATATTCAAATTGTATTCAAGCGGGTTAGCGAATCCGTTCAATCGGCAGCGTCGATAGATCGTGCAGACGGCTGGGTTGAATATGATCCGGGAGTTTCTAGGGCAGAGGCACAAGTTACTTTCAAAGCAACAGACGGTACTGATATTGCAAACAGTGCGTTTTTTATCACCGCAACTGAAAGAGGCGATCTGTACAATAATGTTGACGCCGTTATGACTTTGGCGGATGCACAATCTGAAGATGTAAAAGTTACATTTGATACTAAAAGCAATCAGTTACGAATTTCCATAAGCAGCTCGGCAGCAAGCACCACGGTAGATACAAATGCAATCATTGCGGCAATAAATGCGGCAGATGTCGGTTTCACGGCGGAACTTTCTTTTGCACAAGAAACAACAAATGATGGAACAGGTAAAATCGGTTCAAGCATCGGATTGAAAGTTGGACAACAAACAAAAGTTGCCAGTACAGGCGAAACAGGCGGACACAAAAACGGTACTGTAACTGTTTGGTTGACAGATCAATTTGTAAGTGAAGACCCTGTAACAGGTGTAAAAACATATCGTTCACCGACAGCGCAAGATGTAACTCGATTGATTCGCGACGATCAAGTAGTGGGTCGAATGTTCACCGCAAGAAATTATTCGACCGGAGCGTCTTCCGGAACCGGTGCAATAGATTTCGTCAATGACGGTCCGATAGTAACAAGCGGCGGTTTAGTTGAACGCGGTGTTTTGACTGTGCATCTTCCTGTTGACAGCGGCGGTAATATTGTAACAACGGCAAAAGAACTCGCCGAATGGTGGGATGTACAAGACCCTGCAACGGTCGCCAATATTTCGGTAAGTATTGTTCGGCCGCCGGGTGCCGTTTGGGATGAATGTAATGATCCGTATGGTAATGGGAAGCTCAAACCAACGGTCGAAATTGGTGAATGCGATGAGTTAATTATAAATGATATTAAATTTGTCGGATGGAATGATTCGGTCGAAAAACAAGAGTATGTACCGAAATACGCAACCGGTACGATGACTTCGGATAATGGTATAAATTCATCTTATACATTGACTGCGTTACGTCTTGGCAGCGAGTACAACGGTTATACTATTCAATATGTAAATGATCCGGCGGTAACGGGGAATTTCAATGACAATTATGTTATCGGGTCAGACGGAAATCCATGTGACGAAGATGTGTGGAACGGATTAAAATTAGACGAGTGCGGTAATCCGATTGTTCCGCAGACTTATTCAAATAATGGAATGTATCTTGAGTTGGATACAAAGTCGAAAATAATAACGCTGCATGTTCGTGACGGAATAACAACAGCAAATGATATTGAACAATTGATAGAAACTGATCCGTACACACGTAATTTGTTTAAGGTCGATCAGCTTGGTACGGGAACGGGAGTAATTTCACTTGAAGATGACACTCTTTTGACCAAAGACGGCACGACTCCGCCGGGCGAATTAAACGGTGCAAAATTATTATTCGGTTCGGATGCAACTGATTATTATTTGGTATTTAATTCTCTCGACTACGGCAGTGAGCAATTTGTTGATGTTGTTGCGACTGGTCTTAATGGCAACAGTACATCGTTTAAGCTTTATGATTCTTCCGGTACTGTTGCGGAAAAAGTATATGGTAAAGATGTTGATGCAACAATTAACGGAATAGCTGCGATAGGAAGCGGACTTGGAGTATCACTTAACACGGCGACGATTTCGATAGATTTTGTCATGTCGGAGGCGGCTGCTACAACACAAGGTTATGCGACTTCATTTGTTGTTACCGGAGGCGGTGCTACTTTTCAAATAGGACCGGAAGTCGTATCGAATCAGCAAGTGAACTTAGGGATTCAGAGTGTCAATACGGTTAAACTTGGCGGCGCATCAGGAAAATTATTTCAACTATACAGCGGAAAAGACGCCTCGCTGACAATTGACACAAACAAAGCATTCCGAATTGTAGAAGAAGCTTTGCTGGCAATTACAGAAATGAGAGGACGACTAGGAACTTTACAAAAAGCAACTTTTGAGACAAATATCAATGTTCTAAACGACACATTAGAAGCATTAACTTCAGCGGAAAGTCTAATTCGTGATACAGATTTCGCCGAAGAAACTGCTGCTTTAACGAGAGCTCAAATACTAGTCCAATCGAATATCAGCACGCTTGGAATAGCTAATCAAATCCCGAACTACATGTTAAGTTTAATCGCAAGATAACAAGATAATTCGTAATCTCAAAAAAAGAATTTATGTAATATATCAGTGAATATTTTTTTTATACTCATTGTACTTTAAAATTCGGTATTATTTTTTGTAACGAAAAAGGTGACCGTTCACGCATAAAACTAGAATCGCCCTGAAAGGGCAACAGGATTATAACCCGCCCCAGCGGGGCGGGTAAAAGTCCTCCCCTCCCCGAAGCCCTGAAAGGGCGGCAGGATATTGGAGCAATATGGTTAATTGTCTGAACTATGATTTTTGTGATTTGTATGATTGAAATGATTTTTTAAAACACGAAACACACGAAATTACACAAAAAAACAAAACCTTATTACCTTATTATTGAAAAACGATTTGTTAATAAGGTAATAAGGTTGGCTAAAAATAAATTTGAAACCTTTGAAAAAATTCACACATATATTATGAAAAAATAAATTATTTCACTGGTATATTAAAAATATTTTGTGCGGTATTACATATTACATATTACAATTTCCTACTGAATAGTTACGAATATTTACGTAAAATTTAATTCATGTAATTTAATTATGACAGAATTTATTACAGATAATTTTTTGCTTCAATCGGACGAAGCG
>JAITKS010000093.1 GCA_031278315.1 Planctomycetaceae bacterium
CGAGCCTAAGAAGGTTACGCGTTTTACTTCGGAGGGGGTTGTTAATCCTTTTTTTATTTTTTCGATACCGTCTATTTTTAGTTTTGGCAGATTACATTCATTAAAGATGTAATTTGAAATTGCGTCTTCGTTTGCGTTATTTCTTACTAGTTCTCTGATTTTTTTATCGATTTTTATCATTTCGTACAAACCTAATCGTCCGGCATAACCTGAATTATTACACAATGGACAACCAACCGCTTTCGGTACGGTGATATTATCATCTTTAAGCCAACCGAAAAATTCACGGTCGGTATCATCGGGCGGCTCATAAATTACACAATGAGGACACGGACTACGAACTAATCGTTGCGCAATTACAAGACGTAACGCCGAATTTACTAACTCTGCCGCAACACCAAGATTTAAAAGTCTAGTAACAACGCCGACAGAATCGTTAGCATGAAGTGTTGACAAAACAAGATGTCCTGTTAAAGAACTTTTAATAGCAATGTCAGCTGTTTCAGCATCACGGATTTCGCCAATCATTATTACGTCCGGATCATGCCGTAATGTACTACGTAAAGCACGATTGAAATCTATACGCTCGCTGTCGATCCGTACTTGATTAATTCCGTTCAGCGGTATTTCAACGGGGTCTTCGATACTTAAAATGTGCATTGTACCCGGTCTTTTCAAATGACGCAGTGCGGCATAAAGAGTTGTCGTTTTACCGCTTCCGGTAGGACCTGAAAGTAAAATTACACCGTTAGCGTTATCGAGTGTTTCGAGTAAAATTTGCAGATGTGTATCATTCATGCCGAGCATATTTAGTTCTGCAAGTTCGGCGAGTGTATTATCTGTCGTGAGGATTCGCAGTGTCATTTTTTCACCGTAGATTGTTGGGATTGTTGCAACTCGCATTGATATTTCAGCACCAGTTACCCAAAGTGAAATTTGACCGTCTTGCGGAATACGATGTTCGGCGATATTCAAACCAGACGAGACTTTAACAGCTGATATTAATTCGTTCATACTCTCGGCTGAAAGAGTCTGGTCGATTTGCATAAGACCATCAACGCGAAATCGAATTATTCCTGAATCGTGTTCCGGATCGAAATGAATATCGCTAGATCGATACAGCATTGCACGAAGTACTATTTCTTCGAGCAATCCGAGCGGGGTACCGGTTAGATCTGTAACGTATTCAGGGTAATATTTTTTGATATAACCTGTTACGCTTTCGGGAACTTTCGTTCTTAAAATAATAACCGGAATACCGGCTATACTTTCGACTTGATTTAACAGAAGGTAATCATCTTCGCCGGATGTTACTACGTATAATTTTTCGCCGCTAACTGCCACCGGCAAGACTCCAAGCCGGCGGGCTTGTGCCGCTGGTATCATTTTGAGTGCCTCGCGAGTTGCAACTACACGCGAAAGATCGATTACCGAATCTTCGGACAGCATGGTGTTGTATGTATTCGTTGAAGTTATATTTTACACAGTAAATTTATTTTGATTTTGTCATAACATTAGCAAGTTATTGAGAAAATTCTGTTGACAAAAGTGAATTAATTTAATCGTGAAAAGCATAGACTAGTTTTCTAGTGGAAGTAAAGTATTAGGTGAAATTTCAGTTGTAATTGTTCGTGTTTGGTGTTTAGCGGTGATATATCTCCGAGTGTATCGGATGAACCGAAATATAGTTTTGTTATTTTTATTGGATAGGGGAATGATTCGATTTGTTTCATAAAATCGAATAGGTTACTGAAATCGCCTTCGAGATGATAAACGTATTCTTCTGTTTTGAGCGGTTGTTCGATATTTTGCGGAGTTGTTTTAGTTTCGGTTTCGGTTTTTTTGGCGGTTGACTTTGTATTTTTTGCGGTTGATTTCGAGTTTGAATTGGATTTAGGTTTAGTTGCGGTTGTATTTTTTTTCGGTTCAGCGGGAGGTTTTGCGGCAGCAGCGGCAGCGGGTTTACGCGGTGTAGATTTAGTAGAATCGGATGTTGAATTATTGGTATCGGGGGCACCTCCGAGAACTACGGTAAGTTTATTTTTCGATATGATTGATGCGAAATCGGACAGAACGGATTCTTTATTTTGTTGTGTTATTTTATTACGTGATTTAGCAACTGTTTCCATTTCGAGTTTTTTGGTTTCGGTGCTTTTTTCACGATGAATAATTTGTTCTTTTGCGAGTGTGATTTCCTCATCGGATTCGATTGTAGGCAGAGGGTTAGGCGGTTCGCTGCTATTGTATGCCGATTCTAATTCTGCTATTTCGGCGCGGAGCGGATCGAACAAATATACACGTGCAGCGTAGATTATTACTATTGCCAGTATTATTCCTAATGCCGTACGGTGAAATGTTTTAAGTTTGCTTAAATAAGATGAAATATCGGTGTACCAAATTCGTAATTGGCGTCGAATTGCGCGTTTCATTTTTTTTCTCCTTTTTGTTATTGGTGAAATTTTTAGTTTTTTTGAGTTACAAATATTCAACTAATATATTATGAATAATAATAATTATTTTTTCGTAATATATCGATTGAATTTTTGTAATATATCAGTGAAATAATTTATTGTTCATGGGATCGCGGTCGTCTCGACCGCATCTTTAGGTGTTTTTTGTACAAAAAAGATGCAGGCGGGACACCTGCGTTTCAGGCTAAAATATTTTTTAGTAATTCACTTTAATTTAAAATCTAAAATTACAAAATCTGATTTCTCTGTGTTCTCTGTGTGTTCTCTGTGGTTAATAAAAAAAAATTCTGCTGATATATTACAAAATTTTTAGTTTTTTTGAAATTACGCCGGAGCTAACAATCAACAAGTCCTGTTATGGGGCGGCTTTTTATTAACCGTATATTTAATTGGTATGGTATAGTCGTAAAACGAATTTTTGACCTTTTGAATCGGCGATTTTTTCCATTGATTTTAGTTCGGTGGTCATTTTGTATTTTAGTAATTTTTGATTTAGTAATTTATGTAATTCGAAGAAGCCTTCTTGGTAGTATGTGTATCCTGTTAGTATAATTTCTTCGTTTTCGATTTGTTCTATACTTGTTAGTCGAGTGTAAACCGGCATATTTTGTTTTAATTCTTCGAGCATTGTTATCATTGAGACCGGCAGAGGATTTTTTTGACTTAAAATTTGGATAATTTTTTCGTTTCGTTTACGGTCGGTATCGAGAGCGTTTAGTTTATCGGTTAATTTTTTTCTTTCGTTTTTTAATTTTTCCCATGCGTCATTTTTTGATTTTATTGTATTCATATTGGATCGTAATGTTTGGTAAGTTGCTAGAATAATTATTATTGCGATAACGATTATAGCGGCGAACAGCCATGTTCCGGCGCGGTATGGGTCTTTTTCTTTTTCGGGCAGTCCGACGATTGCGCCTCCGGTGCCGGGTGAGCCGAGTTCGGTTGAGCTTGCTATTTCGCGGGCGATATCTTCGAGGTATTGTGATATGTTGGTGAATGTAACTTGTGTTTCGGGGTCTATTGAGTTACGCAATTCGTCGAGTTTGTGAGGATTATTATCGGCGGTGTACCAGACTTGCAGGGGGAACATTTTTTGTGCATTAATTCGGCGGGCGGTTGCTTGTGTGCGTTCTGTGTCGCGATTTTTATCGTCGATTGTTTTAGCGAATGTGATTCCGCTGGTTGTCATTGGGATATTATCGGAAGCGCAGGTTACGTAAAATCCTTTATCTCCGAGTATGATTAGAAATCGTGACTCGGTGAAATATTTTGTACCGACTGTAACTGCTGCTAATTCGAGTATTCCGCAGCCGTTGAATTGTAAGCCGGAGTTATGGCAATTTTTGTCGTATTGTTCGAGTTGGGCGAGGTCGATTCCGGCGGCAAAAAATGATTCGGATTCTCCGCCCATTTCGAATGAATCGGCGAATGAGGATACAACGCGAAATGTTCCGTATTCCGAGCCGGTCGCTTGAGAGTAAGCGAGTGATATTACTGTTTGAAGTTCTTCGGGGGTAGCATCGATCGGCAGTTCGACTTTTTCGAGTTTCTGTATCGATTGAGACAGAACAATGCGAACTCGGCGTGCGTTATGTTGTTCCGCAAATAAAAAAAGGGACGACGGAATTTGACGAGGATTTTTACCTAAACAAGTTGTAGTTGATAGAACTTCCCAACGTGTTTTATGATAATAAAAAACGTAAGCGTGCCATTGATAGCTGTCGTGTAAAAATATTGCTATGCGGCTAAATTTGAGTAATGTAAATGGAAACATCTTTTAAACTGACTTCTCTGTTATTTTGAAAATGGAATAAAATTTATTGTTTTGTAATATTTCAATTGAATTTTTAATTTATTTTGTAATATTTCAGTGAAATAATTTTTGTTCACAGGATCGCGGTCGTCTCGACCGCATCTTTAGGCGTTTTTTGTACAAAAAAGATGCAGGCGGGACGCCTGCGTTCCCGCCGGCTAAAATATTTTTTAGTAATTCACTGAAATTTAAAATCTAAAATCTAAAATCGAAAATTACAAAATATTCTTCCTCTGTGTTCTCTGTGGTTAATAAAAAAAATATTCCACTGATATATTACATTTTTTTGTATTTAAAAATTAAAACAATTCAAAATTAAAAATTCAAGATGATTGTTGTTTATAAAGTTTCGCTTAGGTAGATTGTTATAAAATTTTCTCCGTTTTTTAGTTCTATTGTTTGAATGTTAGAATGATAAGCGTTTGATT
>JAITKS010000097.1 GCA_031278315.1 Planctomycetaceae bacterium
TTCGTAAAATTTAAAACACGAGACGCACGAAACACACGAAAAATCACGAAAAGCACGAAAAGGAGTTATATCTAATTTTCGTGTTTTTTGTGTAATTTCGTGTGTTTTGTGTTTTAAAATTTTCGTAAAATTTTTTTCAAAGGTTTCAAATTTATTTTTAACGAACCTTATTACCTTTTATTAAAAAATCGTTTTTTAATAAGGTAATAAGGTTTTGTTTTTTTGTATCCATTGCTACTAAGGTTGTTTAGTTCGGAAAAATAAGGTTAGTTGTAAAATTCATAACTCAAAAAAATGAAAAACAAAAAATTCTGCTGATATATTACTATATTATTATGTTGTTAGAATTTTCCTATAATATTTTTGTGCAAAATATTCGGCGGAAAATTATTTGATTATGATACAAATTTGCGAAATTTGTTATTAAAAAAATAATTCCGAATTACAGAATTTCACTAATCAATATTACAAAAAAATTATGTATTTTTTGCGTTTTTAAGTTTATGCAATTTTCGAGTTTTAAAAATTGAATATTCATTTAACGTTACAATTGCTATGACTAGAATAACATTTATTAACTATATCAAAAGAAACAAATAAATTTCTTTGTGACTATCAATTTCAAATTCACATGTTATAATCGGATTGATTCGATTGGATATTGCATTACAATTTATGCCGCCGTTTATGAGGTTCATATTTTTTGTTACAATAAACAATCGAAAAGAATGAACTCAGAATGAACTCAACATTACAACCCAATAAGCAAAATACGGTTATCAGAATTTAAACAATGATTAGCTTGCAAGACTGCACAATTAAATTCAGTAACTCACAGACGTAACAGCCTGATTTCAAACAAGTAAACAGGCAGATATAAACTGAAAAATTAAATGTCAACCAATTAAAATTTCACCGAATTTTACAAATTGTCAAATTTAACAAAGAGATTAAAAAGGTAAAAAAATGTTATCGAATATGCGTATCGGTTATAAGTTATCGATTGGATTCGGACTTCTTATAATATTGATTGTTATCGTAGGCGGCGGAGGATTCATTTCGCTTGATCAAGTTGATAGCGAAACAACAAAAATGGAAGATCAAGTCAAAATATTTTCGCTCGCTAATAAGATGGCAGCCAATAAATTTGAGGCTCAACTTGCGGCTGACCAACACACAATAACTAAAGACATAAAATTTCACGACGTTGTCAACAAATATTTGCAAAATGTTAAAGATTCAAGTACCGAAGCTCAAAAGAAAATGACCGATCCTAAAAATATTGAAACATCTGCTAAAATAGTTGCCTTTGCCGAAGCTTTCAATGACGCCGACGGAAAATATAAAGACATCTTGATTGAAATTAAAGCTCTGCAGCAAAGACGTTTCAATACATTTTTAAAGCTGTACGCCGCCATAAACAATCTCATTGAAAAAGTAAAAAAATACTCATCTGAAAATGCACATTCAATAGAAGTAAATGGAACTAATAAAAAATTTGTCGATAATTCTACTATCGAAACAATTCTCCTTTTAACAACTATTATTGATCAAACTCAAAAGATGCGCGTTGCTATTCGCGATTATGAATTGTCAACAGATATTAACGAAAAAGAAAAAATCAATAATGAAAGAAAAGATTTAGGTAAATCTCTCAAAGACCATATAAATCAGTTAAAAGAAAAAAAAGAAATTCTATCTGACATCAAATTGATTGAATCGATGCTTGCCGAATTTGATCAATGGTTTGAAATAGATAATAACGTAATAAAAGAATTTACGAAATTAAAATTAAATCAAGACGAACAAGATAGAATCGCTGATGGAATCAGTACTATGATAACCGCTATAATTAATAATATTGAAAGTTTCGTTAACAAAGCGTCGGAGGCAACAACAGCAATGATAGGTTTTGTCAATACATTTATTAGTATATTATGCGTATTGGCGATATTAATCGGCATTATAGCGGGATTCGTTTTGACTAAAAATATTTCGTCAGGATTAAGTGCGGCAGTCAATACGATGAAACAAATAGCATTAGACGGCGATCTATCTATTGAAATCAAATCTGAATATCTAAAACGAAAAGATGAAATAGGCGATTTAACAAGTGCACTTTCGGCAATTATGGTAGAGTTTAACAATGTTGAACATCTTGCAAGAGACCTCGCCGCCGGTAATTGGCTGCAAAAAATGAAAGTTCGAGGCGAACTTGATGCGATGAATATCAATCTTAATTCTATGCTTGATCAAGTCAACGCTGCACTTTGGAATACTGCAAACGCTGTTGATCATGTTGCGGCAGGTGCGTCACAAGTTGCAGCTGCGAGCGAAAGTTTATCGCAAGGTGCAACAGAATCTGCTGCAAGTATTCAAGAGATTACAGCTTCAATGAGCGAAATCGGAGGTCAAACGAATCGCAATGCACAGAACGCAAACGAAGCAAGTAAATTGGCAAAAGAAGCAAACGATTCCGCCGCTGTAGGACAAGATATGATGAAGAAAATGATCGAATCGATGCAAGCAATAACAAAAAATTCACAAGATGTCCAGAAGGTAGTCAAGGTGATAGATGATATTTCGTTCCAGACTAATTTGCTTGCTCTGAATGCGGCAGTCGAAGCTGCACGAGCCGGCGTACACGGAAAAGGATTCGCTGTAGTTGCCGAAGAAGTTAGGAATCTTGCATCGAGAAGTGCAAAAGCTGCCGCAGAAACAACACAAATGATCGAAAACAACAGTAAACAAATTAACGAAGGTGCCGAAATCGCAACACAAACCTCCGAAATGCTGAATGGAATTGTTCAACAATCGCAGAAAGTAGCTGTACTGCTAGGTGACATCGCTAAAGCTAGCAATGAACAAGCACAAGGTGTTTCGCAAGTGTCGCAAGGATTACATCAAATTGATTCCGTAACGCAGCAAAACACAGCCAACGCCGAAGAAACCGCAAGCGTCTCAAATGAAATGAGCGGACAAGCAAGTGAGTTACAAAAATTAATAGGTCAATTTAAGATTCGTCAATTAATGTCACCTACGGCTGCGGTAAATAGTAATATTCGTGCCAATATAAATGTTAGCGGTAAAGGCGGCGATGCACACAGTCCGAATAGAGTTAAAGAGACCAAGAAAGAAAATACTTTCGTTCCAAAAATCCCAAATAAACCAGACGTGAAAAAATTTGATACCGCAAAATCTGAAATAGATAAAAGAGCAACTACGGCTCCGCATTCTTTCAAATCACCGCCGCCTGTAAGCAATAAAAAAATAGTAGAATCAGACCCGTCTGAAGCAATCGAAGGCGACGAATGGGGAGGAGGCGGAAATAGCGAAGTACAAATAATATTAGATGATAAATCATTCGGAAAATATTGATATACGCGAATATGAACTGCCTATTTGAAAAACAAATTTTAATTTTTACATCAACATTCAAAGATTATTTTTTGTAACAAAAAATAAAAAACGAAATAAATAAAAACCGAAATGTAGAGACGCAAGACATTGCGTCTCTACAAATTTTTTTCGTTTGTTATCTTTTCGTTACAAAAAATAAAAAACGAAATCTTAAAATACAAAGGAGTATTTTTCAACAAAAGTATTACTCTTATTAATATGGAAGAACTTGAAATCAATAAAGATAAATTTATTTGTCCGACCTGTAAAAAAAAACAGGAATGGAATACAACATGTAAATTGTGCGGCAGTGATATTTCACAAATGCAAAATCTAGCTTCAAATTATTTGAGGTTACAACGGAATCTCCGTAAAAATTTACAAAGCGGCAATTGGCGTAACGCTGAATATATCGCACAGCAACTGACATTTATTGCTCCAACGCCGTTAAATAAAAAAATACTTAAATTCTTGAAATCTCACATATTCAATTGAGTGAAATTCTAAAAAACTCATGTAAAAATAATTAGTCTCCGAAAGGACAACAGAAATTTTAGTTTAAAATTTTTGGTAATATATCCGTGAAATTTTTCAAATTCATAACCCAAAAAAGTTGAAAAAAACAAAAATTCCGCCGACATTTTACGTTTATGCCGTAACGTATAGACACAAGGCATTGTGTCTATACATATCAATTTGATTTTTTGTAACGAAAATTCTACTCTTATAAAACCGAATTTTAAAATACAATGAGTATATATTACTTTTTGTGAACTAAACTATACACTATTATTGTTATTATTTTTTTTACTATACAACATTCCCAGCATAATTGTATTTATTCCTGAACCAATTCCTAACATTGCAATTTTTGATCCTGTGTTTATCCCGCCTGAATCTAATCCAATTCCAGCCGTTGTCGGTAAAGCTGCACTTCCAGTGTTGCCTAAATACTCTAACGTTGAAAAATTTAACTCTGCCGGCAATTGTAACCTCTCAAAAAGTAACCTCTGATGAACCTTGCCGACTTGATGACAAAATACTTTTCCAATGTCACTTCGAGACCAATTCAATTCATTTAGAAAATCCTCGAATGCGTCGTATGCAACTGCAATTCCTTCTTGCATCAGCATTTCTGAATCTGTATCCATGAGCGGATTCATAGAATCTCCTCCTGATTTATCCATGTTGCTGCGGCATAAATCACAAAATTTTGTTCTTGTCCGAATCACGCCGCCTAGTAATTTGTTGCCTGTTTTTGAAATATCCTCATGTGTCAACAACACCGCCGCACTGCCCGAACCTATAGTCAACGATGCAAATGCCGGCTTTATACTCCGCCGCGTAAACGTTTGATCCGTGTTCAGATGATGAATCGTCGTATCCATCAACGACCGCGAACTCTCCGTGCCAACTACAATTCCCGCCCTAATATGACCTAACTCAATCAAATTCGCAATCTGAATCATACCGCTCAATATTCCTAAACACGCATTGGAAATATCATAAACATAACACGATTCAAATAAACCAAGCTCATTATGAACTCCGCACGCTGTCGCCGGCTCAAGATAATCACGACAAACAGAACCATGAATCAAAGCACCAATTAATGACGGGTCTATTCCGCTAATATCTATCAACTTGCGAGCCGTAATTACACTCTGCTGACCGGGCATCGTTCCAACTCGCCAAATGCGGCGTTCCCTAATTCCTGTCAGCATCTCAAGACGTCCCTCCGGTAACTTCAGACGACTATAAAGCGGAAAAAGACGCAACTCAAGCTCCGATGTCGTTACGACCTCGTCAGGTAACGTGTACGAAATTAACTCAACACAAACTTTATTGTAACGCATGACTACTAACTAAAATTTAATTGAAATCCAAAATAAAAAATTTGTAATATTTTCATGAAATATTTTATTTTTTTGAAATTACCAAACACACGAAATAACAAATTACACGAAAATTTTTATTTCATATTTTTTTGTCTATTTTGTCTATTTCGTTTTTTTCGTGTATTTCGTATTCAAAAAAATAAGGTGAAAAATAAGGTTAGTTTTAAAATTCATAACCCAAAAAAATTGAAAAAAATATTTCACCGATGTATTACATTCAGTTAAATTACTTGTCGTTTTAATTTTCCTGTTGCTGAAAACACACTTTATTTGTAATAATCCTTTGATAAATTATCTACTATAATTACTATACCAAATAACCGCTTCATCAATATTACTGAAAACACCATCAAGTTGCAATTCATAAGCTATATCAAGAATTTGTCCCATTTTGCGTCCGGGTAATATTCCAAATTGAATTAAATCTCGACCCCTTAAAATCGGTTTCGGCTTACTATCAATTACATCCAATTCAATTGCTCTCAATTCACATTTATCAAGTTGCTCAATCAAACTTCGCTTCAAATCTGTATCGTCTCTTGACTCAATTATTGCTCTGCAAAACGCTGCCCAAATTCGAATACTCGACGGTTCAATCCGCACAGCAAGACGCCGTAAACTTCTATCGTCAATATTACTTTTGCCCGTTAAAAAATAATCCGTCAAGACCTCGCCGACAATCGACAAAATACAATCAACTACACGCAACGGAGGCTTCAAACGGCTTAAAAATCGCTGCGTCAACCTAAATCTACTCAACACTAAATCAGAATCAAAATCAGAGCCGGAACCAGAATCAGAACTAGAATCAGACAATTTCGAATACCTCCTTATATTCGAAACAGAACTCGATAATTTTTGAAACAATAAATCATCAATTTCAATAATTGTATTTTCACTCTTGCCCAAATTATGACATAACACTGAAAAAATTAATACCAGACGATCATTGTCACTAAAGTTATATCGATCAGCAATTCTTACTGCAATATCACAGACTCGTGAAGTATTATCAAATGCGTTTTCATCAGAATACACATTAGCCGAGAAATCATCTTGATGAATTTTTGTTACGTTAATTAAATCTGCGATTTCAGGAAAATGTTTTATCCATCCTGTTTTTTGTAACAAAAATAAACCTTGCGAAGGCTCAACACCTTTTACTCCCCATTTTACCCACTCATTCCAAATCCGTTCTACCGACAAAGTATTAAACTCATTGCAAACCTGTTTACAAAGTTCAATAGTTTGCGTCTCCATTTTGAAACGAAATCTAGCAGCAAATTGCATCCCCCGCATTACACGTAACGGGTCTTCACAAAATGCTGCCGTCGGTGCACGAAGTATTTTATTTTTAATATCATCAATCCCATTAAACGGATCATAAATTGATCTGTCGATACGAATTCCAATTGCATTTATTGTGAAATCACGTCTTTTAAACGCTGAATACAAATCAAGATTCGGCTCACAAGAAACATTAAAACCTCTATGCCCAACACCCGACTTCGATTCTACTCGCGGAATACTAATATCAATCCCGCTGCCAACCTTTATCGTTCCAAAACTTTGACCGACAAAATTAATTTTGAATTTATTTTTTTTAAGAATTTGAATTATCTGCTCATAAGTTAAACCATAAACTTCAATGTCATAATCCTTCGACGGCAATCCCAAAAAATAATCACGCACAAAGCCGCCAACCAAAATACAATCCCTCGCTCCGCCTTTAAGAAGATAAGAAATAATCCGTTCAACATTCGAGTCTATACTAATTTCTATCGACATTAGAATTATACTGCTCTCACTTTAATTTTCGGTTTTAACTGCAATTGAATAGTACGATACATAAAATTTTTTTGAAATACAAATCACACAAAAATACGAATCACACAAAAAATAAAAAAGATATAACAATAAATAATTTTCAATAACAATTTCAACAATAACATAAGTCAATCGCCCTACGTATGATTTCACCCTTGAAATTAAGCACTAAAATGACACAAGTCAAAACCAAACACCAAAACCAAAATTTAAAGTGCAAGAAATATATCACCGAATTTCATCACGATACGTATATTATGATGCATATAGAAAAGTTGCATTACAAATTTTTGTTATCTTGTTAGACCTCCATCAATAGTCAGAATTTGACCAGTAATAAAAGACGCTTCATCGCTTACGAAAAATAATACGGCATTGGCGACATCATCAACTTGCCCTAATCTTGCAAGCGGAGTTCGACTTAACATTTCATTTTTTAATACTTCCGGTAAGACAGCAGTCATATCAGTGTCAATAAATCCGGGCGCAATTGCATTAACAGTAATATTTTTACCTGCGAGTTCTTTCGCGGCAGTTCTAGTGAATCCGATTAGTCCAGCTTTCGATGCTGAATAATTCGCTTGCCCCTTGTTGCCCATCATTCCAACAATACTCGTAATATTTACGATTCGCCCCTTTCTCGCACGTCTCATCGGTTTTGAACATGCACGAGTAAATAAAAATGGTCCGCGTAAATTTATAGCTAAAACTTCATCCCATTGTTCATCTTTCATTGCACCTAAAGGTACATCGCGAGTTATACCCGCACAATTTACTAAAATGTCAATTTGACCATGTTTCGATAACACAGAATTAACAGTATTTTCAACTTCATCCGTTACCGAAACATTACAAATATAACCGTCAACGTTTGAACCTAACTTGTTCAAATTCTCTATTGCGGAATCCAATCTTTCCTGATTTGTCCCGACAATTGACGTTTTAACTCCACTCGTTACTAACGCTTTTGCTATTCCTAAACCAATCCCGCGAGTTGCACCGGTAACTATTGCAACACGGTCTTTAATTTCAACATTAATCATAAATTTCTCCTCACAATATAAAATTGTTACAAATTCTAAATTTTCTAAATTCAAATCTCTTATCGCACCAATCAAAAAAATTGAGTGCAGAATTATACATGCATCCTCAAAGTTGACAAGTTCCCAAAAAAGAACATTATCTTTTATATGATCACGCCGCGTTTCGACAGCTCTTTTATTTTTTCTTTAGAACATTCCGAACAACGAAATTCTGGATGTTCATCATTTAAGCGATCATAATTTTTTGTCTTTACGAGTCTGAATCCGTCGCATGTTTTTCCGCAAGACGCACAAGTAATATTGTCTCGTAATTCCCACAACGGATTCGTAAACTCTACCTTAAATATAATTCGGTCAATCCAAAAAAAGATCAGACCGCCGATAAAATTTGCAATTATCGTTACAATTATTCCGTTATAACCTCGCAGCCACCACAAAACTATCGCCAATATCGGAGTCGAAAGTTGCCATCGGAATAAATAAAAAATATACTTCTTTAATAAACGCATTTCTAACATAGATACATCTAAAACTAAATTTTATTTTAATGATAAATATCAGTGGAATCTCTCAAAGGTTTCAAGTTAATTTTTCACTAACCATATTTTCAAATTTATAACCCAAAAAATTTGAAAAACAAATATTCCGCAAATATATTACGAGACATGTTTACAATCCTACAATTGTAATAGTTTTGCCGTTTATTTTTTTCTTTTTCATGTAAATTTTATTGTCCCATTTTGTTCTTTTGCGTTGGTCGAAAACGGCATACCATCCTTCTTTGCAATTATGAATGTCCATATAACGGGCAATCTGTTCAAGACCTTTTTCGACATATTGTTCATTGCGGCGAATCTTGAGTTCTATCGGATATTTTTTGTCGTTATAAACCAACAAAAGATCAAGACGTCCCGAACCGGCTGCCATCTCGCGATAAACTTGTCCGCCGCCATTAATGACCCGTTGCAAGAACGCCATCAAAACCAAATGCGGTGCCGCCTCTGTATAATCGCATTGCTTAATATAAGCACCAGAATTTA
>JAITKS010000296.1 GCA_031278315.1 Planctomycetaceae bacterium
AGAAGGGAAAGTAGAAGGGAAAGTAGAAGGGAAAGTAGAAGGAAAAGCAGAAGTAGTAATAGCAAGTGCCAAAGTAGGTTTGCCCATTGAAACGATCGCCAAAATCACCGGATTTACAACGGATAAAATATCAGAAATTCTCAAACAGCATTCAGAATTATCTGAATAAAATAATTGGGGTAATATATCAGTGGAATTGTTGTTTTAAATCTTTTTTGTGCGTTTTTTCGTGTATTTCGTGTTTAAAAAAATATATGTATCGTCCTATCAATTGCAGTTAAAACCGAAAATTAAAGTGTGAGGAGTATATTACAAAATTTGTAACTTTACGGTATGAACGAAAAAGAAATAAAAACTATAATTGCCGACATTCAAGCGTCGCCCAAAGAGAGCGAATGGGTGGAAGTAAAAGTCAATAACGACAAGCCGGAACTTATTGGCGAGTACATTTCAGCTTTAGCCAACGGCGCAGCATATATGGGACAGCCGCGAGGTTATCTTGCCTTTGGTATTGACGATGCCGCACACGCACTTGTCGGTACAACATACAAACCAAAAGAAGACAAAATCGGTAACCAAGAAATAGAAAATTGGATTGCAACGCAACTTTCACCTCGCATTGATTTTTTTATACAGGAAATCACAATCAACGAAAAACGCATAGTATTGTTCGTAATTGATTCTGCTGACAATACGCCTGTAAAATTTAAAGGTACAGCGTGGATTCGTGTCGGCTCGTACAAAAAACTGCTTTCGGAACACCCTGAACGCGAAAGAAAAATTTGGCAAAATACTAAAAATAGTTCTTTTGAAAATAAAATCGCAATTACCGGAATTACCGCCGATGAAATTCTTAAAGTGATTGATTATCCATCTGTTTTTCGTTTGCTAAATATCCCTTTGCCGGAGAATAAAACCGGTATCTTGGAAAAATTAACGGAAGAAAAAATAATTCACAAGCGGGCGGCAAGTTACGATGTTACCAATCTTGGTGCAATTCTTTTTGCTTCCGATTTAAAGTATTTCAGCACATTGTCCCGCAAAGCAGTTAGAGTGATTTTCTATAAAGACAACAGTCGAATACACGCAATAAAAGAACAGGTCGGCGAAAATGGTTATGCAATTGATTTTATAAATCAGATCAGTTATATAAATTCCAATCTGCCTGTAAATGAGCTGATTGACAGCACGGTACGAGTAGATATACCGATGTATCCGCCTGTAACAATTCGCGAGTTTGTTGCCAACGCACTCATACACCAAGATTTTTCTATCGGCGGCACTTCGCCAATGATAGAAATTTTTAAGAACCGCATAGAAATCACAAATCCGGGAAAACCGCTAATAGATACTTTGAGATTTATTGACCATAGCCCCATCAGCCGTAATGAACAATTAGCGTCAATGATGCGCCGAATGAATTTTTGCGAAGAACGCGGCAGCGGTGTCGATAGAGCAATTAAACAATGCGAAATCTATCAACTCCCAGCACCCGATTTTCAGAAAGAGGAAAATTTCACGCGGGTTATTCTATTTGCCCCTAAAACAATGCGGCAAATGAACCGTGAAGACAAAATCCGCGCTTGTTATCAACATTGCTGTTTGCAATACATTACCAGCGAGAAAATGACAAACGAAACTTTACGGAAACGATTAGATATTGACGATAAAAATTACACAACAGCATCAAAAATTATCGCAGATACAATTAACGCAGGATTAATTAAAACAGATGAATTATCTAAATCAAGAAAATATGCTCAATACATTCCGATATGGGGGTAATTTTTATGTGACAACCGCAATTAAAAAACAAAATTTTACTGGAATATTACAAAAAATTTTTACAGGAGAAATTAAAATGAAAAAAAATCTATTTAATTTATTAAGTTTCACAATTGGTTTGTTATTGACTAGTTTGTTATTGACAGTTGAGATGTCAACATTTCTTTTTGCTCAAAACACTCCCAAACCTGTCCGATGGGAGAAATACGAACATAATCCCGTATTAGGCGGCGGCGGTGTGGGGACGATATTCGATGTATCGTTACTCAAAGAAGACGGAAGTTACAAAATGTATAGTTCGTGGCGGCCGAAAAAAAGTCTGGCGTTATCGACCAGCACAGACGGTAAAGAATGGACAAAACCGCAAATTATATTCGAACCTAATTCCAAAACTTCATGGGAAGATAATATTAATCGTCCGGGTATTGTCAAGAAAGACGGCGTTTATCATCTTTGGTACACCGGTCAAGTCAAAGACCGTTCGCATATTGGTTACGCAACAAGCAAGGACGGAATCAATTTTGAACGTCAAAGTGACGAACCGGTATTGAAACCGGAATTACCTTGGGAAAAGGTTGCAGTGATGTGCCCGCATGTGAATTGGGATAAAGAAGAAAACATCTTCAAAATGTGGTATTCCGGCGGCGAACAATATGAGCCGAACGCTATCGGTTACGCAACAAGTAAAGACGGTTTACATTGGGAAAAATATGCCGAAAATCCTATCTTCGCAGCAGATAAAAAACGTAAATGGGAACAACATAAAGTAACCGGCGGTCAAGTTGTCAAACGTAAAAATGACTATTTAATGTTCTACATTGGTTTCCAAACAGAAGACCTCGCACAAATAGGTATTGCGAAATCGCCGGACGGTATTAAAAACTGGATACGTTACGAAAACAATCCCATTATCTCGCCGACTCCAAACGGATGGGACGCCAATGCTTGTTACAAACCGTTTGTCATTCAAGAAAAAGATAAGTGGTTGCTTTGGTATAACGGCAGAAATAAAAATTTAGAACGAATCGGTCTGGCAATTTTCAACGATAAAGATTTAGGGTTCTAAAATTCTGAATTTGATAATATTTCAGTAGAATTTTGTAATATATCTGTGGAATAATTTTTTTATTAACCACAGAGGACACAGAGAAATCAGAGAAATCAGATTTTGGTTTTTTTGAGATTACTTACTCCCTCCCCTTGTATTGTTGTTGAATTTATGTAGAATCACACGCTTTCATTACTTTCGTACAACACAATATTTCAAGATCAAGATCGAGTTCAAGATACAATATCTCAACCGAAATAAAGTACAAACAGCTTAAAAACATTTACGCAAATTGCTGCGTTGTTTTCTATGAAAACAATTTTTATAAAAAAATCTGACTTCAATATAATGACGTTCTTGCACAGAACGATTATTGCTTTGACTGTTTGTTCGATTCTCGTTTTTACAATTGTAATAATCAATTCAACAGTACATGTAATTTCAAATAATTTTTATCAACTCGATATTGTAAATTTATCTGTCAATAATATTCATACAAAAAATAATCTTACCAACAATACGCCAATTGAATCACAATCACAATTACAATCTCAATCTCAATCTCAATTAGATTCGGACTTGCGGAAACAATTGATTGAACGTTCAAAACAATATTTAATTTCGATTGAAAATAATAAATCGTTTTCACCTGAATTAAAAAAACGGCTTAAATTACAATCTCAAAATGTAGTTGAATCAGGTTTAAATAATTTAACCAATTCCTACGCGGTTCGGCAAAATTTATTGCAGCCCGCTGACGAACAAATTGATATGGTCTTTTTCATAAACGCACTAAACAAAATCGATACAGATAATAATAGTAAAAAACACAAAAAACAAAAATCAATTACATTAAATTCAGATTCAAATTCAAATAAGAATTTATACGTTTCATACTACGAATTTCAGCGGTATAAAAACAATTCACGAAAAAATATTAAAACTTGTTTTTCGATAAATAATAATCAAACAACTCAAACCGAAAAAACAAGTGAGAACAGCTTCAAAGCATTAAGTTTTTTACGCAGCCGTTTTTCACAAGAACGAAAAATATATTTACCATCAGTTTACGAAGTTATTTTACGAGTTGCATTGCCCGATAATATTTCTTTCTTTGATCGTATCCGGTTGGTTTTGCGGCGTAATATAAATTACGGTTTGTGCGGAAATAGTTCCGCTTTCGGTGCTGTCGGATGCGGTGAAATAATATCTAACTTATGCAGGCGAAACTTAAAATCTTTTGTGAATTTACTCGTAAAAAATCTCAATTCGGTTGTAATATCGGATTGTCAAGTTACTTTTTTTTCTTTTAGAAATTTCGTTACAGATAAAATTATTGCAACAAATATTCTTGTTGTGAAAACTACTGTTTTACGAAATTGATTCTATCACAATACTTGAAATTTTCATTTTATAAAGTGAAAATCTGAAAGCGTAATCAACTGCATAAAATCTTTTTTATGTTTTTTTGTTACGTTAAATATTCGATTCAAATTGTTATGTTGATAATAACAAATGATTCGTTGGTTTACGTATCGTACTATACAATTCAGACAAGTACGTATTCAGTAAAACCTGTTTTCCGATAAGCAAACAGACAGCTCAAACTGAAAATTAAAATAAGAGCAGCTTAAATAAAATTGAAAATTTGTAATATATCAACGGAATATTTTTTTATTAACCACAGAGAACACAGAGAACACTGATAGATTGTAATTTTAGATTTTCAATTTAAGTGAATTACTAAAAAATATTTTAGCAGGGAATGCAGGCGTCCCGCCTGTATCTTTTTTGTAAAAAAAACTCCTAAAGATGCGGTCGAGACGACCGCGATCCCGGCAACAATAAATTATTTCACTGATATATTACGAAAATTTCTTGTTCAAAATAATTTTGTGCGGAGATCGTTTTTTCGTACAAAAATTCAGTCAATTGCTTTTTTGAGATCAATTATGTTTTTTGATCCGGCAAGTTTGATTGACATAATATAAAACCCGCAGCTGAATTTTGTCTATTCAGTTGAAATATTACAAAAAATCAAGGAGATAAAAAATGAAACGTTTATACATATCGTACTATAAAATTTGGCGGCACAATTGCGTCAAAAACGGCTTTCCAACAAGTAATCAGACAGCTCAAACTGAAAATTCAAGTGAGAGCAAATTAAAAGTTTTTGCGTTATTCACTGCAACGTTTTTTGCGGTGATTTTTGCTGCGATCTTTGCAGTAACTTTTGCGATAAATTTACAAAATCTAACCGCACAAGAAACGAAACCTGACAATCAATCAGAACGTCCGCGTGATCGCATCGGACAAAACAACGACGAAAGACGCGGCGGTGAAGGTCGAGGCGAAGGTCGAGGTGAAGGTCGAGGCGGTGAAGGTCGAGGCGAAGGTCGAGGCGAAGGTCGAGGCGGTCGCGGAGGTCGCGGCGGAGAAGGGCGCGGCGGATTTTCCGAATTGGAATCAAAGCCGGTTGCGGCACCTGTTCAAGTTGCGCCGCTTTCGGCTGAAGAGCGAAGCAGCAAACTTAAAACGGCTAAAGAAAAAGCGATTTCTTTTTTACGCGATAAACAAGTTGCGAATGGTTCTTGGGCGGCGTCGCCCCGCAGCGGAATTGGCCCGACGGCGGTTATTCTTACAGGACTTTTGAACTGCGGCGTTAAACCTGATGATCCAATGATCAAGAAAGGATTAACGTTTCTTGAAGCGTCGATAAAGAAGGACGGCGGAATTTATTCGAGTGCGCATTTTCAGAATTATGAAACTAGTGTTGCGCTGCTTGCTTTTGCGGCTGCGAATAAATTGATTAAGTCAGAAAACAAAAATAAGCCGCCGTATGACGCATTACTTGCTAATGCTGAAAAAGCGTTGCGGGGTCAGCAGTATATTGAGGAGCGTAATGTGAATAAAGATGACCCGCGTTACGGCGGTATCGGTTACGGCGGAGAAACACGGCCCGACTTGTCGAACACACAATTTTTTCTAGACGCACTTAAAGCAGCAGGTAAAAATGCAGATGATCCGGCAATTCAAAAAGCTTTAGTTTTTGTATCAAGAAATCAGAATCTTGAATCGGAGTATAACAAGTTACCTTTTGCGTCAAAGAATCCTGACGGCGGATTTATTTACACTTCGACAACAGGCAGCAGTTCGGCTGGAACGACGGAAAGCGGAGGATTACGAAGTTATGCGTCGATGACTTACGCAGGCTTGAAAAGCATGATTTACGCAGGTTTGACAAAAGATGATAAACGTGTAAAAGCTGCGTATGAATGGATTACAAAAAACTACAGCGTAGTTGAAAATCCCGGAATGGGACAACGCGGTCTGTTCTATTATTATCATACGATGTCGAAAGCGTTAGGCGTGATGGGTGAAAATCAAATCGTCGACGCAAACGGAAAAAAACATGATTGGAAAACTGAATTAACGGATCAATTATTATCGTATCAAAGAACAGACGGTGCTTGGATAAATGATAAATCAGCACAGTGGATGGAGAACGATCCGCATCTGGTAACTGGTTTTGTGTTATTGGTACTTGCCGAATGTGCAAAGTCAAACAAGGGCGAATAAAAATTTAATGTAACGTAAATTATTTTAAATTATTTTAAATAAGAATTTAAAATAAGATTTATTGTTACGAAAACTATTTATATGTAAAAGGAGTAAAACAAAATGAAAATTAGAAATCAATGTGATCCAAAATATTTTGGTTTCACTTTAGTTGAATTATTGGTAGTAATAGCTATTATCGGGATATTGATCGCCTTGCTATTACCAGCTGTGCAAGCTGCAAGAGAAGCCGCAAGAAGAGCATGGTGTGCGAATAATCAAAAACAATACGGATTGGCTTTACACAATTATCATGACGTTTACAAAGTCTTGCCGAAAATGGAAGAAAATTTAACATGGGCAGATTATTCAACTGGAAATACAGATTTATCTATTCATGTTCGCGTTTTACCGTTTATTGAGCAAGGTGCGATGCTTGCGTCGTTTAATTCGGGTATTCCTGTTTATACAAATAGATCGGGGATGCACCCCGATGTAGTTCTGATACTTGAATTACAGTTTGCATTGTTAAATTGTCCAAGTGAATCCGAGAAAAAAACGCAATTGACCGGAACTGCTGGTCCTAATCCTGAAGGGATGCGTAATGCGGCTGGTACAAATTACGTTTATTGTAATGGAACTGCCGTTGATGACTTTTATGCAATCGGCAACGTAACAATCGATGACGGACTTTTCAGTAGAAAGACCGGTTCGCTTGAACAAATAAATGATGGTACAAGTAATACACTTGCTCTGTCAGAAACTTTACTCGCATTTGCAAGTGACCCTGGTACAACTACAGATCGGCGATCATGGCGAAGAATGAATTTTACTGATATGGGAAATGACAGAACTAGTCATTTAACTGATACAACTAATTGGGTTCCTACGTACAGTCCTAATGTTGATCTTTTGAGTGCGGCTCAATCAAATCCGCCTTCAGGGGCAGGCAGCCGCGGATTCCCATGGTTGTCTTCGCGCGGTACGGCAACAGGATTTTCAACTTATTACACGCCGAATTTCGGTGCGCCCGGAAATTGGATTCGCGGTGCTAGTAATTCAAATTATAACTTTACCAGTAGTAATCATGTTAGCGGTGTCAATACGTGTTATGCTGACGGAAGTGTACATTACATTCAAGATGCAATTAAGTTAGAAATTTGGCGGGCAGCAAGCACTAGCGGCGGCGGAGAAGTTGCTCAAATACCATAAAAAATAAAAAATCGTTTTCAAGTTAAGATTAATATGTGTCAACTAGATTTTAATATTAGTTGTTTGAGATAAATATCGTATTATCGTATTATCGTATTATGAAATTTGGTCGGCGGTCGGCGGTCGGCAGTCGGTCTGTCGGCAGTCGGCGGTACAAGGTGAGATGAGTAAAAAACTTTATATCACCGAATTCATAGTATATTTTTTTGAAATACGAAACACACGAAAATACACGAAAATATGAAACTGACGAAAAAACAAAAAACGAAATTCAAATAAGAACAGTTTAAAAATATTTCACAGATATATTACTTTTTGTGTTTAAATCGTACAAACAAAATTGAATTTAATAGAGTAGTCACAATATTTATTCTTAACTTGAAATAACTAATAATCCTTAACATTCACCTTTAAATATTTAGATTTACTTTAGTGAATTTCTAAAAATCTAATGTAAAAAATTATTGTTAGAAGGAACGCTGCCGAACCGCATATTTAAGCTTTTTTTGTACAAAAAAAATTGCATGCGGGAAGTCTGCGTTCCTCCTAATATTAGTTTTTAGAAGTTACCTTTAAAAATAAAAAATGAATAATCCAGAAATGAATAATCCAGAAATGAATAATCCGGAAATGAATAAACCGGAATTTCCAGTTGAAATATCGAATTTGACCAAAGTTTATAAGACCCGCAGCGGCAGCGTGAATGCTGTTTGCGATATTTCACTTTGTGTCAACGGCGGCGAATTTCTTACAATAATGGGAACATCGGGTTCCGGTAAAAGTACATTGTTACATCTTATTGCCGGCTTGACTAATCCTACTGTCGGCAGTGTCAAGATAAACAACAACGAGATATATAATCTCACGGATTCGCAGCGTACACAATTCCGCTGCCGTAATATTGGAGTTATATTTCAAGCTTTTAATCTTATTCCTACACTCACGGCATTGGAGAATATTTTGTTACCGTCACTTATCGACGGTCAAAATAAAGTACCGCTTGAGAAGTTAGACAATCTATTAAACGCACTCGAAATATACGACCGGCGTTATCATCGTCCTGATTCTTTAAGCGGCGGTGAGCAGCAGCGTGTTGCTATCGGACGCGCTTTGTTAATTGATCCGGCAATCGTTCTCGCCGACGAACCAACCGGTAACCTCGACTCTGTAAACAGTGATAACATTTGTAAATTATTACGTAACCTCTGCGATAAAGAACATCGTACTATTGTACTCGTCACACATGAAAAATCTGTTGCCGATTGGGGCGACCGATGTATCACACTTAAAGACGGACGAATTATCGACGAACGAATTATTAATTCAAATCGAAAGGAGGTGTCAGCATGAAACTTTTACTTAAACTTATTTTCCGTGAAGCGTGGTATCACCGCGCACGAATTTCATTTGCCGTGATTGCAACAATGGCGATGTCTTGTATGGTTGTTTGGTTAATCGGCAGTATCGATTTGATGATACTTCGATTCGACAATGACAGTGAAAATTATCTCGGTAGTTTTCATCTTGCGATGTTGCCGGAACGAGTACAAAATACAGCGTTACCGGCTGCGGTTAATACTCCGCCGACGCCGCCGGTTCAAATTGGGATTCCCGAATCGATACTGGAAAAATTGAAATCAGACGATAACGTAACAAGTTTTTCAACAGCAAGACAAATTCGCAACGTGATGGCAAAAATGCTCGACGAGAATGACGATCAAGCTGCTTTACGCCGTCAACGTGCCGGAACAGGCACGCCGATGCAAAGTCCATCGATTATTGGAATCGATGTTACAATGCCGCCGTTTGAGTTGCAAGACGGACGTTGGTTTGCCGATGATTCAAATAGTACGGAAGCTGCGATGGAAGGCGTAATCGGCAGCGGTGCAGCAGGAAGTTTAAGAGCTTTCGGCGAAGAGACTGAACCTGTTAAAGTCGGCGATACCGTTATTTGCAGAGTTAATACTCACGATTTCAAAATCAAGATAGTAGGATTATTTGAACAGAAATTGACCAGCGGACGATTCGGAGGAGGTAACTCGCCTATTACAGGTGCTCTTTATGTCTCGCCGAAAACAGCTGAAAAAATAAGTCCGGCTGCAGATAATGAAAAACGTAAAATCGATTTCGTGTATATCAAACTAAACGATAAAATCACGACGGAACAATTTCAAGAATCGTTCAAAAAAGAACTCGGCGACGCCGAAATTGCAATGCGTTTTATCACAATTGCCGATGTCGAAAAGCAACTGAAAACTAACCGCAGCCGCGGCGGAGGCGGATTGATGGGCAGCGCAGGATCGACAAATTCCGTAATTATTTTTTCAACGCTAGTATCAATTTTGATCGTTTTTACAGCGTTGAGTATGGGAGTAAGTGAACGTACACGCACATTCGCAATGTTACGATCAGTCGGAATGCCGCGATGGAAAATATCTATACTAGTTTTCGGTGAAAGCGTGATTTTATGTTTACTAGGATGGATCGGCGGAATGTTCGCAGGATGGATTATTCTTCAACTTACTGTATGGCTGCAACCCGACGCTTTCGGAGGAGGTAAAACTATCCAACTAAGCAAAACAGCTATTACGACAGCAGGTGTTGCAGCTCTTATTGGTTCGTTGTTAGCTGCTATTTATCCGGCATGGCGAAGTTCGCAAATCGATCCGCTCGACGGAATGAACCGTAGTTATTCTGCTGTAATAAAAACGAGTTGGTTTGTATTAGCCGCAATCGTTGGTGTAATTTTGTTGACAATTTGTCCGATTATTACGTCTGTTGATAGTATTGCAAAAGGAACTGAATTACGTGTATTCTTGTACACTTTTATCGGTTTACCCGCACAAATTTTAGGATGTGCGTTAATTGCACCGGCTGCAATTATTCTAGTAGAAAAAATTTTTACACCGCTTATCGCAAAAATTTTGTTTGTTAGAAAAGAACTATTGTCAAATCAACTTTCGATTAATATCTGGAGAACGCTAGGAACAACAATTGCTGTCAGTGTCGGACTTGGAGTTTATTCGTTTCTTGAAATATCTGGTTACTCGATGCTTGTTCCGTTTACTCATTCCAAAACGCTGCCCAACACACTTGTAACTACAAACCCGACAGGATTACCTTTGTCCGAAATCGAAACTATAAGAAACATGCAAGGAGTTGATTCAAACCGATTCTTACCAGTTGCACTTGAACAATCATATTTCTCGCAGCGTCAAGCTAATGAATTTATGAACAACGGATTAAATCCGCAGCAAACTAATGGAATCGTTTTCGGAATAGATATAAAAAAAGCATTCAATAAACAAGCCGACGGCAGCAGACCATTAATCGAAGTTGAATTTCAAGAAGGAACTCTGAAATCAGCTTTAGAAAAACTCGAAACAGGCAGACGATATTGTTTGATTCCTGATTCATTCGCTTTTCGGGCAGGTTTACATGTCGGCGATAAAATTGAATTGGTCGTCCCTCGCAATTTCAATACAAATTTCAGACGAGGTCAAAGTCTCGGCAGTGAACGCAGAGGATTAGATAATAATAACTCAAACAATAACGAAAACACAAAATTTATCAATCCAGAAAATAAAAACAATCAAGAAAGACAAACTTCAGATAGACACGAAGAACAAACTTCAGATAGACGCGAAGAACAAACTTCAGATAGACGCGAAGAACAAACTTCAGACAGACGCGAAGAACAAACTTCAGGCGGACGCGAAGAACAAACTTCTGACAGACACGAAGGACAAACTTCTGACAGACGCGAAGGACAAACTTCAAACAGACGCGAAGGACAAACTTCAGACAGACGCGAAGGACAAACTTCAGACAGACGCGAAGAACAAATTTCAGATAGACGCGAAGGACAAACTTCAGACAGACGCGAAGGACAAACTTCAGACAGACGCGAAGGACAAACTTCAGACAGACGCGGAACCGGAGGTCGAGGAGGACGCGGCGGACGAGGATTCGGCGGACCCGGCGGAGGCGGCAGACCCGGCGGCGGATTCGGCGGAGGCGGAGCTAACAGTGAAGAAATAGTTGAATATGAAGTTTGCGGTGTCGTAACGATTCCGGGTTGGCTATGGATGACAAAGTTAAGCGGTGTACGTAAACGCGGCGGAAGAACTGGTGCAATGTTAATTTCACCTTATGAAATCGTAAAAAGCGACTTCAGATTAAACAACGCCGGTTTCTTTTGGTTTGATCGAATTTTAGACGCTTCGGGCAAACCGGCTGTATCGGATAAAGAACTTGAATTATCGTTACAAAAATTAGCTGATAAATATCCTGTTCGTGAATCTGTACCGGCATTTCCTAATGAGGCGGCGGGACCGGATGGTGTAGTTAATGAAGTCGTGCGGCATTCGATGGTAAAAGTAAATTCACGAGAGTATTTAACAGACCGAGTCAATAGCCGTGCGGACAGTGTTATTCAAGCTGCTGCAAAAATGCCGTTAATTTTACTTGCGATTTCGTCTATTGGTCTGATGGGGACGGTAGCGGCGTCGATTCGGATGCGTCGTTTTGAGCTAGGTGTTTTGCGGAGCTTAGGAGTAACACGATTAGGACTTGTTAGATTGATTATGGCGGAAGCAATTTTAATTTCGATTGCAGCAATTGTGATTAGTCTAGGATGCGGTATTATTGCTGCTTGGTGTTTTATCGGACTAATGCGTTATACGTCGTTTTTCGGGGGATTTGTTTCGCCGTTGACTATTCCGATTTATTGGTTGTCGATTGGTTTTGGTGTAACATTAGTTTTATGTTTCTTATCGGCAATAGGACCAGCAATCGCCGCAGGAAGAACTGAAACCACAAAATTATTACGCGAATAAGAATATTATCATACTCTGTTCTTACCTTGAAATCCGGTTGTATTTTTGTAACGAAAAAAAGAACAAACAAAAAAATCCTAAACATCCTAAAAATCCTGTAGAGACACAATACCTTGTGTCTCTACATTTCAATTTATTTATTGTAACGAAAAAGATAACAAACGAAAAATTTTGGTAATATTTCAGTGTAGAATATTTGTAGTCATCGTTATATGCAGCAATTTTAAGGGACGGGTAAAACCCGAAGCTCTGAAATGGCGATCGGATATTGGCTCAATAATAATCGTTAATGATCCGAATTTAGATTCGGTACTAATCTCCGCATGCGAACTAACCACTAACCACTAACCACTATTTATTAAACTTCCTTATGAAACGAATATTTATTACAGGCGGTTCAGGATTTATTGGTTCGACACTTATTCGTGAATTGTTGAAAAACGATTCGTCGATATCAGTATTGAATTTTGATCTTTTGACTTATGCCGGCAACAATGAATCGCTGCGTGAAATTGCGCAGTTGCCGAATTATACGTTTGTTCACGGTGATATTGCAGATGAAAAACTTTTGAGTGAAGTTATAGATAAATTTTGTCCTGATGTAGTTTATCATCTTGCGGCGGAGAGTCATGTTGATCGATCGATAGACGATGCGGGACCGTTTTTGCATAGTAATGTAATAGGTACGTTTACGGTGTTGAATGTGATATTACGATATTGGCAGCGGTTATCAAGAGAGCAGGCGAATTTATTCAGGTTGCTTCATATTTCAACAGATGAAGTTTATGGCAGTCTTGGCGAGGGCGGAATTTTTACGGAAGTAACGCGTTATGATCCGCATAATCCGTATTCGGCAACGAAGGCTGCGGCGGATCATTTGGTTCGCTCGTGGTTTTATACTTATGGATTACCGGTATTGATTACTAATTGCTCGAATAATTATGGACCGTATCAGAATCCAGAAAAGTTAATTCCGAAAATGATAATAAGTGCAATTGCGGGTAAGCCGCTGACTATTTACGGGGACGGACGAAATATTAGAGATTGGCTTTTTGTTGAGGATCATGTTGATGCTTTAGTGCGTGTAATGTCAAGCGGGCGTATTGGTGAAACCTACAATATCGGCGGCGAAAATCAGCATTCGGTCATAGAAACCGCTTTGATGATTTGTGATTTGTTAGATCGAAAAAAACCAATAACAGACGGTAAAAATTATTCCGATTTGATCAGTTTCGTATCAGATAGATTAGGAAACGATTTCAGATATGCAGTCGATGTAACAAAATTAAGATCAGAATTCGGATGGAATCAAAAATATAATTTTAATTCAGGATTAGAAAAAACTGTCGATTGGTATTTAGAAAATGAATGGTGGTGGAAAACAATAAAAATATGGCAAGCTCCAAATGTAGTTAAAAATAGTTTGAGATAGACAAGCTTCAAAGAACCAAAAATATCTAATAAATAGTTGTAAAATAGTAAAATAATAACTGTAATCTTTCAGGAATTTTCAGTGAAATATTTCTAGTCATGTTGAAACACATACAATCGCCAAAGTAAAAACACAATGCTTTGTGTTTCTATTGAATATTTTGTTTGTTACATTTTCGTTACAATAAATAAATTGAATATGACATGTATCATCATTTGAATTGCAGTCAAAACTGAAAAATCAAATGAGAACAGTTTCTTGCATTATTTTCTTGCCGTAATATTTCGTGCCGCCGTATTATCATTGACCAATTGAACAACAATTTGCAAATTTCGTTATGTATTGATTAAATTGTGATACGATGTTAAATTTGTCCTTCTTGATTAAAATCATTAAAAAATAATAAACTATCAATTACACAAATTGCAACCAATTTTAAAAACCTATTTTTTGGAAAGATTAGTTAATAATTAAACATTAAAAACATTAAAAATATTATTATGAACGAAAATAAAAATACAAAGATATTGCCTTACAGCAATTCAAATTTTAAAGACCTTATACTCAACAACTATGCTTATGTTGACAAGACGCGTTATATCGAGATGCTGGAAAAAGAAGCGAATCGCAATCAGTTATTCATTCGCCCTCGCAAGTTTGGGAAGAGTCTTTTTCTTAATACTTTAATGAGTTATTACGACATCAACGAAGCAGAGAATTTCGACAAACTGTTTGGTAATTTGTATATTGGTAAACATCCTACTCCCAAGAAAAATGCTTACGCCGTGATTAAGTTCGATTTTTCAGGATTGAATACTAAGAGCGAAGAGGGATTTACAATCTCATTTTCCGAAAGAGTGCAATCTACAATTAGTAAATTTCTCGA
>JAITKS010000302.1 GCA_031278315.1 Planctomycetaceae bacterium
AGTAGTTTTCATCCGGGCGGAGTCAATTGCGGAATTACCGATGGCGCGGTGAAATTTGTCAACGAAAATATTGACACAAACGGATTACCGAATTCAACGCAAGGTTCATCATTTACCGGACCGAGTCCTTACGGCATTTGGGGTGCAGTAGGAACTCCAAATGGAGGCGAAGCAAAACAGTTACCATAAGAATTATTTTACGGATTAGTTTTCAACAGATTTCGTCGTTGTGTTATATTCCAGAGAATAAAATTCATCGTGCGGGATACATATTTTTTTGAAATAAGAAACGCACGAAATACACGAAATTTACCTAAAAACCATTTTCGTGTATTTTCGTGTGTTTCGTGTTAAAAAAAATTAAAACAAATCAATTGAAAAATTATCACAAAATCTAAAATTTAAAATCTAAAAATACAAATTGATTCGTAGGGTAATTGATTCGTAGGGTAATTGATTCGTAGGGTAGAGTACCACCCTACGCTATATTGGAATGCCCCTATCGGGGCAAACAATTTTGCGATCGATTCTAATTTTGCGGTCGAGACGACCGCGATCCTGATACAATAAATTATTCCACAGATATATTACGTTTTTTCTAATTTTTGAGCCGATTATTGTCCGTGCCGACTACAGCGGACAGGGAAATTTTTGATGTCAAAAAGATTGAATATAACTGCAAATAATCCCTCTAATAATAGGTAATTTTAAATTTTTTATTGTTGTCGAAATCAATATTTATACTTATTAAATTTTTAATAATAAATAAAAAACACCGGGTACTATAGACAATTTGTTTATCGTTTGTTAAAACATCGTCTCACAATTGTCAATTTTGAATTGTTGATTTTACTGCAAAGCGTTTTTGCAGGTCAACAATTGATTTGACATGCGGCGGCAGTTAATGCGGTAATAATTCGCATACTGAATTGGTAAACCACTTTCAACTTATTTTCTTAAAGTCATCTTTCGGCTTTAATTTAATATTGAATCCGGTGTCTCCATTCCGCCTTTAATTTCAATAAATAGCATTGGAGAAAATATAATGCTTAACAAATTCAAAATCGGTACAAAATTAACAATAGGATTTTTCTTTATCCTATTCTTGCTAATCCTCGTTGCATTTTGCGGATACTACGGCTTAGATCAAGCAACAAAGATCGCAGAAACAACTTCACAAATTACCGAAATACGCAACGAAAATACAATCATAAGCGGTCTAACTTTCGAATCTAGATTGATAGCAGCCGGCGGTGTCTTACACCGTGACGAGATTTATAAAGAAAAAAGAAAAGAAGTTGATCAAAAAATTAAAGAAGTATCCGATAATCTGAGTAAATTATTAACAGAAACAAACCAAAAAGAAAATCTCACAGACATAAATTCAATTATTAAATCATACACAAGATTCGCCGAAATTGACGACCATTGGTATCAGCTTGAAGCTGAACGTAAAAAAATGCTGGAGAACTTAGTCGAAAAAGCTGTTTTCATCAATACTAAATTGACTGAATTAGCTGAATTAATTAAAACAACAATGCTAAAACCGGAAGAATCACAAGAAGTAAACGGTCAACGTTTCGTTTCCGAACACCGTATGCAGCATTTACAACAATGCGAAATTTGTATTATCATTTTAGGAGAATTACGCAGATCATTCTATCAGTATTTCTCTCAAACCAATGAACAAATAAAAGAAGGTATCGCAGATACAATCGAAAAAACAATCGAAAAATTTCGCTCCGAATATAGTAAAGTAGCCGCAAACCTGACAACAAAAGACGGACAATTAACAAGCAAACAAATACTCGAAGCAGTAGAAATTTGGCAAAAACTTTTCAACGATAATATCGAAATTCTTAAAAAACAAACCGAAATCGATAACGAACAAAATGACGTAGTTAGCAACTTGGATACAGTACGAAAACAAATAGAACAAAGACTTGTAAACCAAGTTATAACTCTTAAAAAACAAGCCGATTCTACCGAATATCAGATGGTTGTAAGAATTTTAATAATATCTGGAATCGCTTTTGTTCTTGGAATTACTATCAGTTTTGTTTTGAGCCGTAACATAACAACAGGATTAAAATTCGCAATGGATTCAATCAACCGCGTCGTGCTGGAAGGCGATCTGAATGCCGAAATACCATCCAACGTTTTAATCCGCAGCGATGAAATCGGCGATATGGCACGAGTCGCCAACGCAGTTCTCACTGATTATCATTCGATTGATTCAATGGCGACATCACTCGCAACATACAACTGGCAACTCACTATCAAAGAAAAAGGACCTATGGACACGATGAATCAAAATCTCAACAAGATGCTTGAACACGTAAATCAAGCACTGTTTGAAATAAAAGAAAGCGTTAAACAAGTAGCAACAGGTTCAGGTGAAGTTTCATCGGCGGCACAAACATTGTCCAGCGGAGCGCAGGAATCATCGGCAAGTTTAGAAGAAATAACCGCATCAATGAGTGAAATCAGCAGCCAAACAAGAGCTAATGCACAAAGTGCAAGTGAAGCCCGCGATTTAGCTCATAACGCAACCGAAGCTGCCGCCGAAGGTCAAGAAGCAATGAAACAGATGAATGAATCAATGGTTCGCATTACTAAAAATTCAAATGAAATTCAACGCGTGATCAAAGTAATAGACGACATCGCATTCCAAACAAATCTCTTGGCATTAAATGCGGCAGTTGAAGCGGCACGAGCCGGCGCACACGGTAAAGGATTTGCAGTAGTTGCTGAAGAAGTCCGAAACTTAGCAGCAAGAAGTGCAAAAGCCGCACAAGAAACATCTGAATTAATTTCAACAAGCGGTAAAGAAATTGAGAAAGGCGGCGAAGTCTCAAGCCGTACCGCAGAAGTCTTAAATTCAATTGTTGAACAAATCAAGCAAACAGCAGACCTCGTAGGAGGAATTGCAATTGCAAGTAATGAACAAGCACAAGGTGTTTCACAAGTTACTATCGGTTTACAACAAATTGACGCTGTAACTCAACAAAACACCGCCGCCGCTGAAGAATCTGCAAGCGCAGCAAACGAAATGAGCGGAATGGCAGCAACGTTACAAGAACTTATCGCAAAATTTCAATTAAAATTGTAACCAAAATTATTTTTAAATTACTCTCACTATGAATTTCGACAACTCATGAATTTCAACAACATAGCGTAAAAAACTGATATTCACAATAAATAATCGAACAGCTCAAACCGAACATTCAAGTGAGAGTAATTTAAATTTTATGCTGAAATTTTATGCTGAATTTCACTCTGAATATTACTCTGAATTTTACATTGAAATTTTACGTTGAAATATTACATTGAAATATTACAAATTTTCTATTAGTTTTTGCAGTCTATTTTTTCTTGATTCATTGCCGAGATCGGGATAAAGAAATTTAAGTCTCATGTAAGTTTTTTTTGCTTCTTCGTGATTTCCTTGTTTTATGAATATTGTGATAATTTGTTCCCTTGCATTCCACCATTGTTCTGATTTTTCTTTTGTTATAGTTGCGATTAATCCCCATGTTTTTATTGCTTCCGTAAGTAATTCTTTATTATCCTGCTGTGATAAAATTCCGGCTTTTAATTCCAGCAGCATGAAATTACGCTGCTCTGCCGATAACATGATATTCAACTTTTTAACAGCTCCGCTAATATCGCCGGACATTGCTAAAATCTCGGCTTCAAACCGCCGCAAAAATAATTGTTCTTCGCTCGTTAATAATCCAGTTTGTGCGGCACTGATTTGCTTTAATAACGCCGAACTTTGGGCATGATCACCGCGTAAATTGTTCGCAATAATTAACATAATTTTCAATCGCGCAGATGTTACAGATTTTACTGTCTTACATTTAGATATTGCCGTAACTAAAATAGCTGCGATTTCGTTAGAAAGAATATTATCAACATTTTCCCAATAAAAAATCGGCGTTCTATATCGATAAAATAATCGTTCCGCTATCTTGATCGCCGTTACTGCATCTGCTTCCGACCACTCCGAGTTCTCCATTTTCAAACGCCGCTTAAACCAATCTAATTCATTTTTTGTTACGTTAATATTTTCGCTAATATTGTCACTAATATTGTCATTGATATTTTCGCTGTTCTCTTTAACGTTACCGGTTTTGATTTTGATTTCTTTTTTGTTACGAATTTGTTTGAAACATCGATCTGCGGTCTCAATTGCTTCTGCTGCTTGAGTTGAATCATTTGGTATTTTATCGAGAAAAATTAAAGCTTCGCCAAATTGACCATTCAACTCAAGCAATTTTGCTGCCCGTAATCTGTACGCAGCATTGTCAGATGTATTATCCCATCTCGACAAATATTCTCTTAAAATTGAAATGTATTCATCAAGTTGCAAACGTTTTGCTCTAAATAAAATAGTTGCTTCGTCGATTCCGCATCGATATAAATCAATTGCGTTCTGTTCAGTATTGAGACGTTTTGCAGAATCGCATAACATTTCTACAATCTGTTTGCGGTAATGATAAATTTCGTCATCAAGTTCCTGTTCCCGTTTGGGATTTTGAGTTGTTTTTTGTTTGGACAATTCTAATTGTTTGATTGAATTGTAAAGCAAACTTACAGAATATTGAACGTTTTTTATTGCTGTTTCTGAATCACCTGAATTTTCTGCAATTTGTCCGATTAACTTGTACAATTTGGCGGCTTCCTCAATTTGATTCAATTCATTTTTGTAACGAGCTAACTCACTTAACACCGTTATTCTGATTGTATTCAATTTGACATTGCTGCTGTTTCTTTGTGAATTTATTGGTGAGTTGATTGGTGAGTTGATATTTGAATTTCTGTCTGAACCGATTGTAACTGCTGCAATGTTACTACTCGACGGAACATATAATTCTTGTTGCCGAGCTAATTTTAATAAGTCTGCGGTGATCATAAGTTCTGTACTAGAGTCTGTAATGTTCATTCGGTCTGCTAAAAATAATCCCCATTCGAGTCTTGCGTGACAATAATCTAAACTGTCCAATGACACGGGAATTTTCAAACTTAATAAACCGCCAATATTCCATCCGTTTTTTTCCGCGATTTTTTCAGTATTTTTTTCAGCGATTCTATTTGATGATTCAGTTGCATTGTGATTATTTATCGTTACGTTATTTGATATTGCTATTAGAAATCTTAATTGTTCTGCTGCAATCCGTAATTGTAAATTTGCCGGCAGGTTTGTATTATTCAGATTCAATTCAGGAGCGTTGATTACTTTCAGTGATTTATCAAGTTCATTCATCAATCGCCGGCATGCTGCGAGTTCAACTCTTATACGAAGTATTCGATAATAATTATTTTGCAATTCTTTGGGTCTTTTCGATTCTGATAAATTTGATTTTGACGAATATAATTCCAATTTCTTTTTTGACCATTCATCCAACGAGACAGCAATTTGATTTAATTTATCGTAACGATTTTTATTCGGCGTAAATGTTTTCGTATATGAGATTTCAGCAAGATACAAATATAAATTTGTATTGTCTATCAAAGAGTTAGTTTGTTCTACGAATTCAATTTCAGTTTTTTGTTGCGCTATTAGAAACGTATTAATTTTTTTGAGTTGTTCAATTGTATCCAATAACATTTGTTGTGATTCAGTGTTAGTTTGAAAATTGTTTTGAGTTAAATTTTCGTGACTTGCCGTAGATTTATTTGACTCAATTTCGGATTCAATTTGTATGCGGTTTGCAATTAAATATTTTGCAATTGCAAATTGTAATTGTAACCGAATCAACTCTAACGATTCAGCGGATAATGAATTTGTTGATTTAGTATCTATTTGTAATTTTTCTATATTGTTTTGAAATTCTGATTCTAAAGCGGTAAGTTGTTTGTAAAGTTTTGAGCGGATAGAACCGGTTGCGGTTATGATCTGCAATGTACGTGAATAAACAATTGATGCCGTCAAAGTGTATTTGTCTTTAAGATTTAGATTAGTTTTTTTTGATTCGTTTGTGTAAAGAATTTCAGCGGATTCAAAAAGTCCGCGATTCGCCAAGCCTTGTAATAGTTCGGCGGATAATTGAATTTCACTATGAATTTCACTATGAATTTCGCAACGTGAATGATTTATCGTTACGAAAAAGATCAGGAAAATTATCAATGATTGTACAAAAATTTTAATCTGCATTTTATTGTGAAATAGCTGTAAATTACAACTAAAAAAATGGTAATCTGAAATATGAAATAGTTAGTTACGTTCCTTTAATTCTCCCCCCCCCCCCCCTTGAAGAATTTGGAATACGAATTAAACTGCTGCAACTAATTTTTTGCAAGATATACAATCAAACCATGAGAATAAACTATGCGAATAAACCGTGCGAATCGTACGAATATCACATGCAAAATAATTATTTTAATTTCTAAAAACCTAAGTAAAATTTATTGTTAGAAGGAACGCGGTCGTCTCGACCGCATTTTTTAGGCGTTTTTTGTACAAAAACAGTGCAGGCGAGCCGCTTGCATTCCTCCTATATATTTTATATTTGTTTTTAGAAGTTACCTTATTTTAATGTAATCGAATTTATTTGATAGTTTCGATTATTTTTTTTGCACTCCTAGCTCAATTGGATAGAGCTCCGGTCTACGGAACCGGGGGTTGCCCGTTCGAATCGGGCGGGGTGTATTTAATAAATCGGGATGTATTTAATAACTATAGAGACACAAGGTATTGAGTCTCGGCAGAATTTTTTTGTTTGTTACGTTTTTTGTTACAATAAATAATGATTACCCGCATTTCTTATTTAACAATGAAATTTATAATTTACAATTTGATAATTTTTTTCAGTTTGATTTTTATTTTTTTCGATTACAACAAAAATTATTTCGATATTTGTCAATTCGTATTTGCTGAAAATAATGATAACTTGCTTGTCAACGAAACATTTGAAAAAGATTTACACGGCTGGTTAGCAGAACGTTCAGCACGAATTTACACAAATGATAACATGTTGCGAATCGATACACTCAAAACTAATTCAGCCGAAAATGATCCTGTAATCAGCAAAAGTTATAACGTTGTTGGAAGTCAAATACGTTTAATAATCGAAATACAAACATTGACTACTTCCGATCTTGTTGTCAATTGGACAACTAAAGAATCCCCCACACGCGATGATAACAAAAAAATTATCCAAAAACTCAATCCCGACGGCGAATGGCATAAAATAGGTTTTTTTCTTCCGGTTGACGATATGCTCGAAACCGTTTCTATCAGATTCACAAGCACATCTGGAATGTGGGCGATTCGTTCAATATCACTTTACGGACACCGTACTCACCCAATCCGCTTACAAAAAATTTCACAATTTCGGCAAAAAAATCCCGACGGAACGGAACGTGATATGCTCCGTTATTCTATCCGTAACAATGCACCTTTTGCGATAAAATTTCTTGTCGAACAACCTCAAGGTGTCGATGAACAAATGGTTACTCTTTCGCGTAACCAAACAATTGATTTCGGCGTACCAATCAAAAAGAATGGTAATCTCGCCGCAGTTAAATTAGTTTTAAGAACAAACGATCCGGCAATTTCCGATTGGTTTCCCCGAACTGTATTTCCTGCATTCTTGTACGATCCGCAACCAGAAACAAATTGGATTACAACAAAACTCGGTAAATATATATTTGAAATCTCCCCCGATGCACGAATCGCCCGTATATCTCAAAATAACGAAGTAGTTGCAATAATCGCCCCAATCGCACATCACAACGGAATTATCCCCGATTTCAAACAAAAAAAAGAACCCGAAATAATAAACGCAACAAATATAATAAACGTTACAAAAAATAATCAACATAATATTCGACACAATATCTCCGCCGCCGCAGATAATGTTTATTCAGAAAAAACTCAAATCAGTTTCAGCTCACCTGCCGCCGATTTGGATATTTCAATTATTAACGAAACAATAAAATTCAAAATCATAAGTAAACAAAATATACAAGATAAAAAATCATCCAATGAAACCATTATCGAACCGCTTGAAGGTCCCGTTGTTCGTCTTTTAGGCAAGTTGAATAGCGGCTTGTTACCGGGAATTGAATTTCTTGAATCCGGTGATATTAGCTCATCTGCGATTGATATCAAGCCGCCTTATAATTATCGCGGCAAACCTAATCCGATATGGTTGACAATGCAAATGGCAACTCTTGCAACAGACAAAATCGCCGCAACATTGACTTGGAATAACACTACATTACAACCGGCATTTCACTCGCCTAACATGGTCGATTACACGTCTGATCATCGTATGTCTCTTATAGGTACGGTAATTGATGCCGAGTTGCAAATCTTGCCTACAATTGACTTAAAATCGAAAGAATCAGCTGCAATTCGCAGCTTGCGGAATTACTTGAAAAATCGTGAATTACCTGATCCTCCGCAATCACCGCGCAACTCATCTGAACAACTTAAACTTTGTCTAACAGGTATTCGCGGCGCAATCCAATCAGCCGACGGCGCAGCATGGGGATATGCAACCGACCCCGCATGGAAACGCCGCCCCTACGCCGATATGATCTCAACAATCGCACGTTTAACAACACGAACTCCGCAAATTAAAGAAATCGAATCAGGCGGCGCAGATATAGCAAACGATGCAATTTACTTTTTGACAGAAAATATAGAACAATGGAAAACAACTAGAGAAAATTCAATTAAATCAATTACAGCTTTACGTAATCCGGACGGATCATATCTTTTCCGATCGCGTTTTCCAGAAGTAGAATCCGCAGCAACTTCATACGGATTGACCGCAATACGTGTACTCGAAATTATGGAATATGTTCGATACACGGGCAACAAACAATTATTCGAATCGGTAAAAGAATCGCTTGAATTTTTAATCAAATGTGAAGTACCTCGAGGCGGATTTTATCAGGATTCGCCGCTGCACACTCCCGATATACTGACCGCCGCAACATTGACTTGGCTATTCGTTTGGGCGTATGAATACTCAAATGAACAACGTTATCTCGAAGCTGCTAATCGATTCGCAATTAGCGGTTTACCGTTTGTATATCAATGGTCAAATAGAGATACAATGCTTTACGTTACTATTCCGAAATTAGGCGGAAATTCTCGCGGAACTCCGTTATGGTTTGGAGTTTCACAACCAAGAACAGGAATAATTTATGCTTATGCGTTAGCAATATTATCTATTTATGACAAGTCGATTGATTGGCTGAAAATCGCAACCGGAATTTTACACGCAACAGAAAAAATGCAATTCACAAACGGTAATAATATCGGATGTTTACCGGACATGTTCAATATCGATTCGCAACACGGAAGCACAACAGGAATAAATCCTGTTGCTATTGCAATTTTAAGATTGACAATCGAACAAAAACCAGGAACACTTTTTATACTAATTGATCACGGCGACCGTTATGTTTCGCCGTTTCCGTTAAAAACAACCAAACGCGGAATCGAAGCCGCAAATGTACCGCCGGAACAATTTTTTCAAATCCTCTGTAACGGCGGCAGAATAATAAACGCCAGAGGAAACGGCTTAATTACAATAGATTAAATAACTCAAAAAAATTTAAAATTTAAAATTTAAGATTTAAGATTTAAGCCGAAATATAAGACATCGGTAGAATATTTGTTTTCAACCTTTTTTGGTGAATCGTTTAGTTAAGAAAAATAAGATTCGTGAAAAAAGAATTTAAAACATTTGAAAAATTTTCACAGATATATTACACCGAAATTAAATCTCAAATCTCAAATATTGAATCTTAAATTATTCCATAATAATAACAGAGCTTTCTGTCAGAATATCAAATAGCTCTTCAATGTTTTCTTGTGAAACACCTAGTGATTCTGGTGTAATTTGCCGTCCTAATCCGTTTAGCATAATTCCATTATTTAACTTTAAGATTTTTGTAGTTCTTGAAATTAATTTACTTTGCACAATAAATTCACCTCTAACCGTTAAAATATTTCGACCGATTGCTACGGGAAATCTACCTGCATACACGCCGCCTAATAATAAAGTCAATTCGCCTCGCGCTGTGTTTATTTTTGCGTCAAATTGTCCGTGTACTACTTTCAGCTCACTATTGATCACCAAATTTTCCGGCAACTTCAATCCGTTAATTTTAGATAATAACACCGGTGAAATACTAAATTTCTGTGCGATAGATTCAATTGTATCACCCGATTTGACAACATAAGCCGGTTCAAGTACATGATACTTCGACGAATATATTAACTCTAACGCAATACGATCCAAAGCCGATGCTAAATAATCACGCTCGCCGCCGCTTAAATCGCTTTGATCATAAAATTTACTCAACTGAACAAATGCAATATGCATCTTGGAATGTTCTTTCGTTCCGTATTCTCTCAACTGTTCATTAACAAATCGAACTACCAATTCACGAATATTCTGATTCGATAAATTATTATCTGACTTATTACCCGCTAAAATATTTCCCGCCGAATCCGCCGCAACTAATACAGGATGCGGCACTACCGGCGGTGAAACAAACGGAATCGCCGATAATTCCGTCGAATCGCTAACACTTGTAACGTTAAATTTCTTCTCATCATTTTCACCCTTTTCATAATTTCTTACATTCTCGTTGACATGATCCGCATTGTTTTGATTCCGATTGAATTGATTGCCGATCGAATTAGCCGAATTAGCCGGATTATTTGTTTTGTTCAATCCGATAAAAACATGATTATCAATCAACTCATGTCCCGAAGTTGCAACCACTCCGCTTTCACCAACAGACGAATTATTATTAGACAACTCGTCCGCTCGTACCTGATTTGTCAAACTGCCCGACGCATGCGAACTCGACTCAACTTTTGAATTAACCAGAAAAATTCCATTATCAGAATTATCTGTTTTAGGAACAAACGCTCCCGTATTATTATCCGGAAAAATATTTGACGAAATCGAATTATAGCTCGGACTAAAATTGTTTATGCTTGGTATTTCATTAACAAAGGCGACACGCGGTGCTAAATCTCCTGTTGCGTTTTGTGTTGGTTTTAGTACAGCTTCGTTGTTTTGTTTTGTTTTGGCTAGATAGTCTCCCCATAAATTCAACATATCGTTTGATACAGTTGACGATTTGACGTTTTCAGAACTAGACGCAACTGTTTCAGATGTGACTTTATTTTGTGTGCGAAGATATCTGTTATTCGTGTCGGCAGTGTAATTATCTTGATTGATAAATTTAATTTTCGGTTCGATAACAAGCGGCAACGGCTTAATCAAATTCACGCCGACAGATCGATTGTCATCCGCCTGATTCTGATTCAAACTTTGATTTTGATTTTGATTTTGATTTGGCAACGACGTTACATCAGACGAAAATTCAGATTGTTGTGATGCCGTTTTGATTGTTACATTATCAGAGTCAGAGTTATATGTATTGATTTGTTTTTGGGGAGATGTTGTTTGGGAAGATGTTGTTTGGGGAAATGAAACAGTAAACGGTACGGCAGAGGAATAATAATTTGGATCATTAGAAGGGATTATCGATTCTGTAGTTGTTGATGTTGGAGTAAATAAATTTGAACTTGTGTTTGAATTTGAATTTGAGTTTGCAGTATTGATCGATTCAATAGATTCTATATTTTTTGATTCGTTGTTATTAGTTTTATTTTCGTCTCGTAAACCAGTATGAACAAATTGCGGTGCGGCGGGTGCTATCGGCACAGGTTGAATTAACGTTTGGTTGTTATGAGGTTGCGGCGAGTTGAATGGCGAGGAACTTAAATTTGATGAATGTGATGTAGGTGAATAAGTTGATACAGGTGAGTTTTGCAATGTTGAGTTTGGTGTTTCGGTAATTTCAAAAGGAAATACAGGAGTTTGAGTCGGCAAGTTAGTTGTTGGTTGAAGTTGAAATGGAGTAGGAATTGAATTCGAATTTGAATTTGAAGTCGCAGTCGGAATTGTAACAGGAGCTGAATTTGCTGCCGGAATTGGCGCAATTGTTGGAATCGGAATTGTTGGAATTGTTGGAGTAATTGGCTGATTGTAAAGAGTTTTTGTTGGACTAGTGTCGTTTGTTGGAATCGGTTGGACAATAGCATTGGGAACTGCAATTGGCGGAGCATTTTGTTGAGAGCCGTAAGGATAACTTGGAGCAATAAACTCTGATTCTTTTTTTGGAACTAAAGCAGTAAGCGGCGGATTTGATAACGTTGCCGGTAATGGCGGCGATAAGTTTGATTGCGGCGTTGAGTTTGAATCATTTTCTTGTTCAGCGTTCCAGATAGGTGCAGAGTTATATTCGTTTCCGTTTGAAAACGGACTGGTATGATGTTGAAATGTTGATTCTGATAAAGCATTGAATGGCGGAGCTTCCGAATCAGCTGTAGAATTTGAGTTGACATTATCATTATTTCCGAATGCGGGAGCAACTTCTAAACGAGTTGGCTGCGTGCTGCCGAAATGAGACGGAGGTAATTGCGACTGCGTATTTTCGACAATATTTAGTGGAATATTTTCGAATAGTGATGAAGTCCCGTTTTCAGACGCTTGACCATTTCCAGTAATGTTAATTCCATATTTATCGCGTAGATAAGAGATATCGTCTACAGGAATATCGAGTACCGGCAGCGGCTTGAGAAGTTTGTAAGTACCGAATAGAGCTAAACAAGCTACAATCGTTATGACAAAAATTTTTGCAATTTTTCGAATTTTCACGATCTTTCCTTTTTCTTTTTTGTTTCGGGTATAAAATAATTGCTGTTCGATACGGTTATATGTTTGTGATATTGAATATTGAATATTGGATATACAAATTTATTATTGGAATTTGTCAATTAGTAACTTAAAAATTATTTTATCTTACTTCTAAAAAATTTTTTTAGATAGAATTAACAAAATTTTCAGAATTGACAAATTAAAATAATTGGTTCTTTTTATTCACGAATTTACATAAATTTACACAAATTTTCGCGAAAGAAAAAAATGATCATTTACGAAAATCCATGAAAAAAAATCGCTTGTAGAAATTGCCTTTTTGTTAATATTTCAAATGTAAAGTTTGAAACGAGTCTGTAATTTTAGTGCAACTTCTCGTATGAACAGTTGTAAACTGACATTGGTAATATACATATCGTACTATGAAATTCGGTGATATAAGTGATATAGTTGATATAATAGTGTAAAATCCTGCTTTACAATGAGTTTTCCAATATGTAAGCGGGTTTTGATAAATACGTTGTTGTATTGTTGAATTTCATTGTTTGACGTGTATATTTAATCTATTGATTACCATCATTCCGATATTTGTGAATGATACAAAAATGATCGGGTTTGTTTCCAGATCAATTTTGAAAAAATATGACAAAAAACACAAAAAGTTAGAAAAAAATTTTTTTTGCTATGGTTTTTCCGAATTTTCCCAATGTAGGGAGGTAATTAGGTTAATATACGCATAATAATATGAGCATCGGAGATATACAAATCGGACTATAAATCAGAGAAGAATTGTATGTTTGTAAACCATGATAGAAAGTGAAAAGTCAATTAACAATAACAATTAATTTTAATTCGATACTAAAATGAAAAAATTACCAATTGGAATCCAAACCTTCGACGAAATCCGCGAAGAGAATTACTTGTATGTCGATAAAACGGAGTATATTCACCGAATTGTTACAACAGGAAAAGTTTATTTTCTTTCGCGTCCTCGCCGTTTCGGAAAATCGTTGACATTGAGTACACTTGACGCA
>JAITKS010000333.1 GCA_031278315.1 Planctomycetaceae bacterium
CACAGAGAAGGAGAGATTTTTTTGCACTGATATTTTAATAAAAGATTCATATTGAATCGTTACAAATTTAATCGCAAAATTGAAATTTACTTGATACGTTTTTCGCTAAAGATATTACATAAACATTACACAAATTTACCATTAATTTCACACCTTTAACAATTTTATATACTCATTCAACTTGCAAATTCGTTTTTTGTTACAATAAATAAATCGAAATGCAGAAATACAAAAAATTGTTTTTCTGCGGAATTTTTTTGTTTCTTTATGTAGAAAAAATTAGACCGAATTTCAAAGTACGAAAAAAGTATAGCCGACCCGCCAATGAAAGATAAAGAAATAATTAATACAATAGAATCAATTCGATTAAAATTTTTAGAATTGATCGAAATATTTTCCGGTACATTGCCCGAGCAATGTCCCAATAGCTTGCATGAATTGCTCGCTAACTCGGAAAGTTTACAACGAATCACCGAAATACTCCAAGTTGCGTCTAATTCGGCACGGGTACGCCGGGTTTGTAACGGTCAATTTACATGCACATTCGTCGGCTCCAGCAGTCAAGGTAAAACGACGTTTCTAGCCGAAATGTTTCCCGATCTTACTTCACGAGGCTGGTTAGTCTGCGATGCTAAAGATACGACCTCACAAAGTCTTTGTATCGCTCATTCGCCTCATCAAAATCGTACCGTTACCGCCCGCTCTTACAACTACCCTGAATTAGTTAATTTTATCAATCTCAGCCGTCACGATTGCGAAAATAATAACGTTTTCGTAACTTTCGATCAGTCCAGCAGCCGAATCCAAATCGACGGAACAAATATGAAAGCCGAAAAGAAAAATCTCAATCTTTTCAAATTTCCGCTTAAATTAGATTTGATACCATTCAACCGCCCCTACGAAGTCAACGAAAGTCACGGTAACCGCGATTTTATCCGGTCGCTTACCACTAAAGACGCAATCGTAACCGACCCTATAGTCAACGTTGAATCTACCGATTACAACGCTCTGCAGCTTCGCGCATTGATCAAAAATATTCAACTCTACAGCGACTATCAACGTCTGTTCGAATTAACAGAGAATGATTCCGAACTCGCTAATATCAACTTTATCGATACTCCCGGTCAAGGCACCGCCGCTTCAATCAATAAAGATGAAATACTATTTTATTGTCTCGGCGAGAAGTCTAAAAATATCGTAATTCAACTCTGGCGGGATGATGACCTCGACTTCCTCGTTCACTTTATGCGTTGCAAAGAACAAAGTCAATTTCAGAAACTCTGGATCGAAATCGAATCACAACTCTCCGCCGAAGAAGTGCGCGGTCTCGAAGATAGACTTATCCTGCTAATGAATAGCACACGCGATTTTTGCGAAGACGATAATATCAAATTACGGTACACTAAACCCGATAACTTTAAATCAAACGAAGACCACTTCCGATTAGTTCTCAAAGAAAACGCACTCGATAAGATGAGCCATAAAGGAACACTATCACCCGCCGCAATCTGTTTTATCGATACACTCTATAGCTACGAGTCAAAAGAAGAATACGCCGAAACTTTTCAAAACTATAAACCCATTATGTCTAAATGGACAGAACGCGACGGTATCGGTTACAAAACACTCGACGAGATGGGATTAGTAGAAAACTTCAAAGAAAATATCGAATCACTTTGCAACCCTGAAGATCGCGGTCATAGTTTTTTCCTTAAAACGATTCTCCGCTTAATCGATAAAAACGGTCCGAAAATGCTAATTCAAAAACATCTCAAACGCAGCGGAATCGCGCCCGTTTTACAAAAGTTGTCCGATGTAATTCACTCATACTACAACGAAGACGGCGTAATGAATTCGGCAGCGTCAAAAGAAGCACTCAAGAAATTAGGCATAAAACTCGGCTTGACCGATTATTTCGCTTACGAAAAATATGTCGAAAAAGAATTTCAAATCAGCAAATTCCATTTGCTGATCGATGACTTCCTCCAACGAAATCCCGAACCTACCGACATCTCCGAACTATTCAAAACACTCTGCAATAACTTAAACAGCATAATCAAAAAAACCGCCGCGACATCACCCGAAACCAGCGCCGCCATCCCATTCGTAGAACGCGAAATCGAATATCTCTACAAAAAGAATAAAAAACTTTGGGGATACACCGACACCACCATATTCAATACACCGCAAATCGATACCGCCAAAAATATCATCGTTTACACACTAATAATTCACGCCAAAGAATTACTCACCCTGCTGTTTCCACTCAACCAAGACCAAAAAGAATCCAACACAAACCTACATCAAACTAACGAAGATAAACAAAAATCAATGCAATTAATTTCAACAATCGATGATTTAAATAACAAGATTCAAAAACTTTACGATAGATACGGAGTAAAATAATGTCAAATTTTATACCAGATTTTATGCACAGCAGCAGTAACATGGTTTCAAAAGTACCATACTTTCATGTTATTCCTAAAACCGGCGTACAAGTATGCCGCCTATTCTTAATTGATCCCAAAATATTACCCAAAGATTTATCAATCGATAAATTTTGGACTACCGCCATGACGTACTCCCAAAGCAAAACATTCAAAGATAGTCCGCTGCTTAACCTAATATCAGTTCATATCGCCTGCTCATATTCATCGCCGATAGAATCTACAGGCTGGATGTCCTGCCAAACTCAATCAGCCTTTTTCCGTTTAAATAAAAATAGTCAGACCGGTGCAATCACCGCTGACCTCGTAATCGATACCAACTCGACCGCCGGTAAACAAATTAAAAACGATATCCCCTGCTTGATTCAACAGGCTGGTCTCCTTAACTTGAGTAAGAAAAATTACGAAATAACAGGCTTCCACGTACTGCCTCCCGAAGAAGCGCCTTGCGTCAACGGCTCATTGTTTATCGATTTCGGTAACACCGGCACGACATGCCTTTTCGCCCCTATCGGCTCATCTGATCTCGCAGTCGAACCGATAGCACTCGAAAATTGCTGGGATCCCAATTACTCCAAACGCTCGAAAACAGAACGCGAAATAGTTCACTCTAATATATTACTCATGCAAGTCGATCTAATTAGTAAATCACCTTGGCTAGTAACCGGTGAACGCGCTAAAGAATTAATCGAATTGAATCCGCGTACGACATATCTTTACTCGCCTAAAAAATATATCCGTCATTGGGCAGAATACTTAAAACCTAACGAACCTACAATCCACTACGAAGGAATAGTCGGCACACGTCACGGAATGTTTCCCATGCTTGAATTGATCGAAGATTACTTACGTCAATATTTACAAGCAGTTCAAGGCAGCATAACTAATCCTAAAAGCTCAGCAAATGTTCCCAAAAGATGCCCGATAGTTAATCAAATCATGCTTACTTATCCGCTCACATGGCGTCGGATTGATCGCGAGTTGTTCCAACGCATGTTCACCGAAGCAGCTGAAAACGTTTTAAGCGCATACTCATTAGTTCAAGATAAATTTCACGTTGAAATGGTTTGCAGCGAACCTGTTGCAATAGTCGCTTACTTGATTTGGGAAAACTTCTTCCTGTTCGGAATGAGTAATCCGCAACTACTGCAAAGCACACTCGGTAATCTCGATAACGCCGATACATTGCGCATTTTAGTAGTCGATATCGGCGGCGGCTCAACAGATATAGCTCTAATCGATGTCGATTGGCAATACAACGAAACCGATAACATAGTCGATACAACATTCCAAATGATCGATATGATGCGGTTCAACCGCGCCGGCGACCGGCTCACACACTTTATCGTTACAGCAATCTGGAACTACTTCAAACGAAAATACGATTTCGACGAAACACTCGACCTGCAATTTCAATCGCCTAATCCGTCATTCGACCAATATAAAAAACGTAAAATTCTATCCGAAATAACAAAAATAGCAGAATCTGCAAAACCCGTAATCGCACAACTTAAAGAATGGAAATTAGCCGAATCCGACGAACAGATGATTCTTGAAGGTCTTGTCGGTGTTAATTTAAATCTCGATAGAATCAGCTCGTCCGAAGAATTTGTATTAAATCACGATATGCTCAAAGAATGGATTCGGCACGATCTGCAAGGTATAAAAACTCAAGGCGAAATGGGATTCATGGATATTTTCGTTTACCTAAAAGAACTCCGCGATTACCTTGAACGTGAAAATAAACGCTTGCCCAATCAAGTAATATTAAGCGGACGTACATCCAAAATGCCCTTTATCCGCGAATTTACAATCGAGAGTTTAAAAATTCCGTCACACCGCGTCCGCGCACTCGATGAGTTCTGGCTGGAAAATATGCGCTCGCAAACACACACAGATATATCCAAAATGGCAGTTGTACTCGGCGTACATCGATTCCGCTCCGCTACAAATATACGTTTCGGATACAAAGAAAGCGACCCCGTTTTTAATCATTATATCGGTAAAGTTATCAGCGCAATCGGCGGTTACCAATTCGCAACAGTGTTTATCTGCCCAGGCACTACCCGCCCCGCAAGCTTCACTATCGATATACCAAAAAGAGGAAATGTAATGCTCGGTCACAGCTTCCGCACAAACGGACAAATAGAAGTCCTAGCAACAATAATAAGTAAGTCCGACGAAAAAGAAACTGTCGAATTGTTCTTCGAAGATGATTTCACAATCACAATCAAAGATAAACAAAATATATTCTTCACCGAAACAGTCGCCGGAGGTAACGAATCTTTCGCCGATAACTTCTGCGACACAGGTCAACTCGACGAACACCCAAAAGGGTTCATGACAGAAATCATCGAAAAATATACACCAAAACAAAAAATAGTAATATCTGTTAATCAAACACAACAAGTAAATCCGTCAAAAATAGAACCAACAGGACAAACTCAAAGAAATCCGCCGCCTTTGCCGCAAAAAATAGTTATCAAACCAAGATAATTTCGTGTAACAAAAAAACAAAAATTTAACGTTTCACCAGAAAATTTGTTATTGTTATTTATCGTAACAAATATCAAATCTAATGGTACCAATTAAACAATCAACCAATCAAACAATTAAACAATTAAACAATTAACCAATCAACCAATTAACCAATCAATCAAAACCTCAGATAAAAAGGAAATAAAATGAATTTTCTGAACACTATCAGCAACAAATATATTTTGAATATTTGTTTTTTAACCGTAATAGCAATTCTCGTTTTAGAATTGCTGCTAGGAATTTCACTGATACATGTAAACGGCAAAACAGACAGCACACAAAAACAAATTCAAAATGTCGAAACGGGTCTTTCTCAAGCTCAAGAAAAATTTGAGAATAGAATTAAAACTTTAGAAAATAGTCAAATCGCAGATTTAAAAAACCAATTGGGAAGCTTAGATTCACGATTGACAGAATTAAATTCACAAATGGTCGGCAAATTAAAAGAAACAATAGAATTGCAAGATCGTCAAATTAAAACTTTAGAAAACGAGCTAAAGAAATTAAAGTCGGCTATACCTTCATTAAATCCGTCACCTTAACTGTGATGAGTAATATTGGCGAAACCTAGTTGGGGTATAAATGAAAATGTATGAGAATATATTGAGAATATATATAGAATGAATTTTTATATTCCAACTAGTACAAGAAATTCAGTGTAACATTAACTTTTTTTTAACCAAATAATTTTATGTCAACATATTTTTTAGTTTGTTTTATATCACAGATTTTATTATCTGTTGTTTTGCTTTTTTGTTTGAATATGCTGCTTTTGCGTCTTTCGATTATCGAAAATCAAATAAGCGGCTTGGGAAAGCAAGTAGATCACGAATTGACGAAACTGCTGCGTCGAATTTTAATCGATAATGATATCAGCTCGGAACTTGGTAATCAAGGATTAGATACTCCAATGCGTAAACCATTTTATGAACCTGCGAGTGAACAGATAAATACATTTTTAGCATTGATACGTTTGATTTCCACATTACCTCGTGAAGACGTTGATAATCAATTGAAGCGTATTTCGGCGTTATTTTTATTGCAATTCAAAATGGGACTTGATCCTGAAATTTTTACGAAATCTGTTTCACAAATTATTTCGGGGTTAAAAAATCAATCTTATCATGGAGCGAAAATAGTCGAAGTCCGCATCCCTGCCGCCGGAGATACAATCGATTTAGAATGGATGTCACCATGTTCCGTTCCAGCAGGCTATCGAGTAAGAGCCGCACTAGGCATAGCCTTAGTAGGAAACGCCGGAAAACTAATAACTAAAGCAAACGTAGTAGGAAAATAATCGATTGGTTAAAGCTCCTTCCGTAAGCTAAAACACACGGTTATTAAAGTGTCGTCCCTAGTGCGGCTTCTTGATAGTTAGCTCCTTTTCGTGTATTTCGTGTTTAAAAATTACAAAAAATTTGAAAAACAATTATTCCACCTGATATATTACGAATAGTTTAAAATTATTCCGCTGATATATTACTTTTCCATTAAATTACCAATGTTTATTCTGTACAAAATATTGACGTCTTTTCCGATGAAGATTGTTTATTTTAGTTTTTTCGTTTTGGTAACTATTTATTGGTTACAAAATGGTTTTCAGTGGTGTCAGTTTCAATCGGCGGACCGTGCGGATAAAACGGTTGCGGAAATAACAAAAACATTGCGCCTCCACAATCCCGAAGCGGCAGCAGAATTGGACAAAATGCGGCATCATCACAATATTAACGCACTTGCAGCAACATTTCAGGAACGAAAACATCTGGACGGAGTCGATGGGCTCGTCCGGCTTGCTCAAGAAAGCAGAAAATCGCGGTTAATGTTTGATTTATCTTTGGCTGAGACTGCTCTCAATCCAAACCTGATTACTTCACCTGCTCAACGTCAAGCTTTTCTCGTAGCCCATGTAAATCATTTGCAACATCTTGATTGGATACAAAACAATATTGACGATCAAAATGTTAAAAAATTTATTGATAAGCGTACGTTGGAATATCTCAACCAACTTGAAAAAGCGTCACAAAATCCTGATGAATGGCGGCGAGTCCGTGATAATCCGATGATGATACAATTAATGATGAGCGGAGTGGATTCGAAAGGACTTGAATTTTATGATCGTGAAAAGGAATGGTTGGACGATGTACTTTATTTGTTGCTGACTTCTATTGATATTGACCAAAACATTGATTCAAATAATGACCAATGGACACGGCACCT
>JAITKS010000472.1 GCA_031278315.1 Planctomycetaceae bacterium
CGCCCTTTCAGGGCTTAGGTTTTGGGGGGATTTTACCCGCCCCGCTGGGGCGGGTTATAATCCGATCGCCCTTTCAGGGCTGGTTTTGTTTAAAACAAATACCGAATTTTCAAGTATGAATAGTAATATATCAGTAGAATTTTTTTGTAATAGTTTATTTTGACATTTTCGCGTTTAATTTTTTTAACACGAACTGCACGAAATCACACGACAAACACGAAAGGTTTTTTAGATATTTTTCGTGTATTTTGTGATGTTTCGTTTATTTCGTTTATTTCGTGTTTAAGATAAACAGATATATTTTTTTCAATGATTATGTGTTTATTTTTGTCAACTTTATTCTTACCGAATTTTCAAATTCATAACTCTCAAAAAAATTGGCAAACAATTATCCTGCTGAAATATTACCGTGATTGTTTTTTGATTTATAACATGTAAAATACTGAACCAATTTCTGAAAATAAAAAATATGATAATCGATTATTTGTAATATATCATTGTCATATTTTTAGTTCTCTTTAGTATAGTAGAGTTGTAATTTATTGCGGCTTTATAGAAGTTTTTTTTTGTTACATTTTAACCATTAAAGATACATTAAATTAAGTATGAAAAAATTAATGCAGGCTATTGTTTATCATGCACCCGGCGATATTCGTGTCGAAGAGTTATCGAAACCGGAATTAAAAGAAGGCGAACTTTTAGTTCATGTTGATTCATGTGCTGTTTGCGGTACAGATTTGAAAAGTAAACATCATGGTAATCCTCGTATCAAGGCGCCTCTTGTGATGGGGCATGAATTTACCGGACTTATTGAATCGGTTTCGCCTTCAGCGGTTGGCGATTGGCAAGTCGGCGACCGTGTTGTTATGGCGACAAGTATTTCTTGCGGCACTTGTTTTTATTGTAATGCGGGTTATCGTAATCTTTGCATGCAGCTTGCGCCGATGGGTTTTTCTTATCCGGGCGGAATGGCTGAATATGTTACGATTCCGGCGTTAGCGTTACAAGGCGGACATGTTGTTAAAGTGCCGCCATCTGTTGAGCCGCCATTTGCAGCATTAGCCGAACCGACAAGTTGTGCGGTTAATTCTGTGTCGCAATGTCATATTAAGCAAGGTGAAAGTGTGTTGATAATGGGAGCCGGACCGATGGGTTTACTCAATGCTGTTGTTGCAAGAGCATACGGAGCAGGGAAGTTATTAATGTCGGAGTTAAATGAATTACGCCGGAATCAAGGTAAACAATTCGGAATAGATGTACTAATCGACCCGGCAAATGAAAACTTGACAGAAATTGTAAAACGTGAAACCAACGGTATTGGAGTCGATGTCGTAATTGTCGCAGCACCGGCAGCGAAACCGCAGGAAGACGCTCTTTCTTTAGTACGTAAACAAGGAACTGTTGTACTTTTCGCATCTCTTCCGGTCGGCAAGAGTAATCTTACTATTGACAGTCGATTATTGCATTATGGGGAGATACATCTGATCGGGTCAAGTGATTCGACTCCTGAACATGTCAAGAAAGCTGTAGAATTTATTTCAGACAAAAAAATTCCTGTAGAAAAAATCGCCTCTCATTTATTACCGCTCGATCAAATTGAAAAAGCGTTTGAATTAATGCAAAGCGGTGAAGCTTTGAGAGTCGTTTTAATTCCGCCAAAAAATTAAGACTCAAATAATTTATACACACAGATTTTTTTTGAAATACAAAATATAAGAAAACACGAAATGCACGAAAGTTTTTTTAGATAATTTTCGTGTGTTTCGTGTGTTTTTTGATTTCAAAAAGAACAAAAAATTTCACTGATATATTTCAATATTTATTATTTTTCTGATTTCATTCTCAAAATGATAATTTTATTTTTACCGGCTTTGACTGCGTAGTTAAAGCCCGAAGTATCCGGATTGATGTATTTTTTTGGAATGACTTGAATATGCGGCGGTGAATAAATTCCATTTTTATCTGTATATTTTTTTTTGCGTTCTTCCTCTGATAAAGTTAATGTTTCTGCTGCGAGTTCGCTTTTTGACAGATAAATTCGGTATGTTCCCGGATAGATACCATCATTTGTTTTGAGTGTTGTCAATTTGAAATTTCCTTTTGAATCAGTCAATCCTACTGCCGATCGTGATTTTGCTGTTTTTTTTACGGGTGAAAAATATACATTTACGTTTTCTATTGGTTTTTCGTCGAGCAAAACTTGTCCATTTACTTGATATAATCCTTCAAGTCCGCCGCTGGAACAGCCGCAAATCTGACTAAAACAAAAAAATACAATAATAATTATTATTCGTTTCATTATTTGAAATATTTAAAATATCTGCGGAACAATTGTTTTTCAATTTTTTTGTGTAATTTGTGTATTTCGTGTTAAAAAAAATTAAAATATCATTGAAATATTTTACGGTAAATTTATTATTTCGCCGCCGTCTTTTGAGCCTAGACTTCCCCAAATACCGAATTCTGAAATTCCCGAAACGATTTTTGTCATACCGGCGTCGTAAAAAGTACCTCCGGCAAGTTTGTCGCCGCAATAAATTGTGTCGGAGATAAAAGTAATAGAACCGTCTGCTTTAGCTACATTTACACCGCCCGGATGATAACTTGTAGGCGGAAAAATCCCGGGTCCGAACGGATAATTGCCCTCGACAAGTTTATCATATTTGAAACACGACGTTGAGTTCGGCGGCGTAATAAATGTTGCCCACGAGTACGGCGACCAGCCGTCATACCAAGCTGTTCCAGCAAATCCCGATGTTGATTGACCGGGTTTAATAAAATTTCCGTTTGTGTAATTTGTCATGCAACTCAGAGGAGAAAAAGTGTACATTCCGTTGTTGTAATTTGTCAGCATATCGGTTGCGTTTAATACGACGTATTGTCTGATATTTCCGCCTGTTGTTTCGTGTAATTTTCCGCCGTTACCGCTGCATCTTTCGGTAAAGATTGCAGTATTACTTGTACCGTCTGTTATTGAGTAGATTGAATATTCGAAATATTTTCCGATTGGACCTCGACCGTTAGGTAAAATTCTTTGTGTTCCGACTTGTATCATTCCAGAAAATAAAGTAACAACGTCGCCAAGATTCTGTACGTAACTTCCCGACCTCGACGCCCGTGAAATTCCGCTGGATTCTTCCGCCGCATAACCGGTAACATTACCGTTAGCAGTTATTTTATTCGCATTCGAATCAGATGGACAAGCCATAAAATCGGCATCGAAATTACGTATCTCTTCGGGGAAATTTTGTATCGAGTAACAATGAGATTGATTAGGAATAAAGCCGGCTTGAGGATAAGTTGTTGAAGGGTTTATCATATTTTGCGAAATTTTATTGAAAGCGGCGGCTTGTTCGATATACGGCAGCAAACGCACAAAACCTGATGTCCGGCGTGTACCGAAAGGTCCCAAGTCGTTAGAATTGTAATCGTTTGGTGAACCGTAACGATCACAACCTGATGGTAACACTTCATAAATATTGTGATAACTCGTTACCGCAAGTGTGAGTTGGCGGAGTTTATTTGAACAACTCAATCGGCGTGAATTTTCGCGTACCGATTGTACCGCCGGTAAAAGAAGCGCAAAAAGAACTGATATTATTGATATAACAACAAGTAATTCGACAAGTGTAAATGCAAATTTAGTTTTCATAATTTTTTTATTTCGATAAATAACATACGCTTTGTAATACGTATTTCGATTTTACAATAGCGTATTAAATTTCATTAAATGGTCTGCCTTCCTCGCGGAAAGCAGACCGGCTCGAACTGAAAAAATAAGTAAGAGCAGTTTAAGTCACAAAAAACTTTTTCAATCACAAAAAACAAAATTCTGATTAATATATTCAGAGAAATTTTTCAAAGGTTTTAAAATTCACAACTCTCAAAAAAGTTGAAAACAAAAAATTCTACTGAAACATTTGCGATAATTTTTTATTTTGCGATAAAAATTTATGTTTAATTTTTGTACAAAAAATCAGAGGTATGAACCGGTTGCTGCACTTGCGGAAGTATCTTGTTTGTAGGATCCGGCAACTTTATCGTAAGTGTAATCGTAAATATTCAAACCGTTTGGAAAATTACCTTCTTCGCAATGTATAATGCTTAAACCTTCCGGTTGACCGGGCGTTATGTCTGTTTCCTCTATGATTTCATCGCCTGTCGTGAGTGGTGTGTAAGTAACGTTATCAAATTTATTAAACGACAGCACGAATCCGTCTGGATTACTTCTATCGTACCAAGTGCGATAGACAGTTTGTGCGACACCTACATTAGGTTTTTGGTCACCTTCTTTGTCGTCGTATTCTGCCCAAAATTTTGTGCCGTCGTAACTATATTCTAATCCAAGAATCGGACCGATTAAATCTGTTGTAACATAATCACCGCTTTGACCGTCTTGATTATTGGCTTCAAACCGCTTATTAAAATTTTGCGAGTTGATTTCAAAACTTGGCGGATAAATAAAAGTAACGCTTTCGGGATCAATTTGGCTAATGTCTATAACATAAGCGTTATGAGTTGTACTTTCGACGAACATTTCAGGCGTAGAATCTTTGATAGGTGCTTTACCAACAAGATCGCTATCGCCGCTGTCATTATCTAAATACGTGACAAACTCGTATGGCGTATCTGTATAAGTTGTCGTATTATCGGGCCAAACTGTTTTGTATTTGCCCTGATAAGACGTTGTTGGAGGCTGATTATTACAGCAGCAGCAACCTGCACTCAAAAGTGCAAAAAATGCGATCAATATCGCAATGGAAAAAATTTGTCTCATTGTCTAGTTCCTTGTAATTTGTAGTTAAAGTTAAAGGGTGAATAGTAAAGGGTAAACGTTACAGGATATTTTAGGAGTTTTTTTACAGGATTACAGGTTAGTGGTTAGTTCGCATGCGGAAATTAGTACCGGCTATAAATTCGAATCAATGTAATATTTGGAACGCGGTCGTCTCGACCGCATTCTTTAGTTTTGTTTTTTTACAGGATTGACAGGATTTTTTAAATAATAAATTCAAAGAATCAACAAAACTTGAAACCTTAACTTAGTGATTTGAACTTATAATCCGTGATAATCTCCGCATGCGAACTAACTAACCACTAACCGCTATCCTATTATAAATATTCTCCGCTTGGAGCTGTCGTTGAAGCTGAATTTGATAGTGTAAATTCGCCGGTTTCACCGGTGGGATTAGTTTCGTAATCTGAGCGGTTCAAATCGGGTGATTCGTGGTACATTTGTTGGACAAAATTTTCGTCTGTTTCGTCTTTGAAATCGCTGATTTTTTCTGTATTTTTTGTTTCGATTGGTGTTGTTATTTTGTCGTAATTATCATGTGAGCCAAAGGGGACAAGTGAATAACTTGTCGTACCGTCTGCCCATTTAGTTACGTATAGTGTTTGATCTGTATCTGAATTTTCCCAGTAAAAATATTCAGCGTCGAGAGGAAACAAGGTTTCATCTGACAAATCAGGATAGAATCCCATAACCTGATCACGAGTTACGCTTGAATACAGATTTGTATCTACTCCCTGATATGGTGTTTCGGTGATTGTTATTCCCGAATCGCCCGACGTACCCCAAAGAGTAAGATAACGTTGTGATACGGTCGTCGGAGGTTCTGGCGGATCAGGCGGATCGGGCTGATCTGGTGTATCGGGTGTATCTGGTGTGTCGGGAGTATCTGGTATATTGGCATTACCTCCGCAACAACCGATAGAAAGAAATGTAAACAACATCAAAATTATTGTAAGTGAAAAGATTTTTTTCATTTTTTTAATTTCTCCTTTTTGTTTCTAATTGCTTTTACTTGAGTTTGCTCTTACTTGAAATTTTCGGTTCGAACCGCTTGATTATCTCTTGAAAAGCAGACTTTTTAATGAATTAGCTCAATACTTATACGCCGCCGAAATTCTTATCATGACACGTATAAATGTCAAAAGCTAATAACACGCAACAGCTAACCAACGAGGTTAAGCTGAAAATAAACTTTACTGATCTTAAACTGGTTTTTATATGAATTTTCGATTTCAGGTTGGATTTAGCTTGATTGTCTGATTACCGGTCGGGAAACAGATTTTTAAGCACTTATATCATCGAAATTCAATGTACGTTATTCCGAGTAAATAAACTTGGCAAAATAGTAAAGTTTGGTAAACTGCATAATATTAGCAAATTTTTTCAAGCAAGACAAGTTATTTCTTGAAATTTATTTTATTTTTTTTGTTAATATTATCAAAATAAACAAAATTTATCTATTTTAACGATTATCTAAATATACTATTTATGCTATTTTTTCAAAAATATTTTATGAAATTTCCATATTTTTTGAAAAATTCTTAAACTACCCCTATTGCAAAATTTTCCAAAGTTGTTTATAATGCCTCCCAATCGTTAAATTCATTATATTTCACATAACACGACTTTTGTGCAAATCGCCTATTTTTGTAGAATGTAGAAAGTATAGAAAATACAGTACACGTAGAAAAGATAGAATAAATAGTAAATGTAGAATATTCAGAATAGTTTACTATTTGTTAAAAAATAATTTTCTGCATATTGTTATTTCGTTAAATTAAAAATTTCACCCTTTCACCATTTCACCCTTTAACCGCCGTACAATTACGGGAACAATTTAAATATGATTACGACAATATTTAATCTATTGCGTAGAGTTATTAACTCTAGTTCGGATAACGGCAAGAATATTGCCCTGAAAAGAAAATTAGTTATTGAATCATTGGAGAATCGAGAATTATTATCAGCTAGTCCTATTGATCCGATTATTCAAGATTTGAATGAGTTATACAATCCAGCGGTTTGTATTTCTTATCCTGTAGTTCAGCAAGAAATTAGTTCTAGTAGTGCTGATAGTGTGAACGGACAAGTTTCGCAAGCACCGCCGGCACCGCTTGCTGAAACATTTCAGTTACACAGTAATCCTGGTGCAAATTTCACGATTTATCTTGATTTTAATGGTCATATAACAACAGGTACGGCATGGAATGAAAACTTAGAGAGTTTCGTGACTCCGGCATTTTCTTTAGATACCGATTACGCAAATTTTAGCGACGCCGAATTAGAGATGATTCAATATATTTGGCAAAGAGTTGCCGAAGATTTTATGCCGTTTAATGTCGATGTTACGACCGAAGAACCGCCTCTCAATTATCTTATAAAAGATACAGCAACAAGCGACAGCGACGGACATTGGGGAGTAAGAGCTGCTATCGGCGGTACTTGTTATGATTGGTTGAATGATTCGGCGGGCGGTATTGCATATTTAGGTTCTTTTTCGTGGGAAACTGATACGCCGGCTTTTGTCTTTGCAGAAACCCAATACAATGACGAGAAATATATCGCAGAAACTATTTCACACGAAGTTGGTCATACGTTGGGGCTTAGCCATGACGGCTACTATTCGGATGAGTATTATGAAGAGATAAACGGTTGGGGACCAATAATGGGCGCAGGATATTACAGCGATGTTATACAGTGGAGTAAAGGCGAATACGAAGGAAATACAAATCAAGAAGATGATTTAGCTATTATTACTGGTGAAATCACAAATATTTATACAGAATGGTCTGGAGGCAATGGTTTTACTTATCGTAATGATGATCACGGCGGCGATTTCCAAACGGCGACCGCAATACCAACAACTGAAAATTCTTTTTCAATTTCGGGAATTATCGAACGCAATACTGATCTCGATTATTTCATGTTTGATATTACAACTGACAGTGTTCTAAATTTAACGATAACATCTGGAACGAGGGACGCAAATCTTGATATACTTGCGACGTTTTACGATTTTAATGGAAATGTTATAAGTACTTTTGACGATCCCGAAACTTTGCATGCTAATTTTGAAAATTTAGAGTTGACTGCGGGAATTTATTATTTGTCAATTGACGGAACAGGACGTCCTTATATTTCTGAATCGAAAATTGGTTACAGCGATTACGGCAGTCTTGGATCGTATAAAATTGAAGTCACGACTGACAGCGAATCAACTAATATTGAAGCACCGGATTTGAGTATTATCGATATTACAACTACTACAGCTTCTCTTGATTGGAATGAAATAAATAATGCAACTGGTTATCAATTGCAGTGGAGTACTGATTCTAATGTCTGGGACATGCAGGCGATAGAACAACTGAATGCAACTACAACTGAATTTAATGTTGAGGGTCTTACTCCGGGAACGCTTTATTATTTTAGAGTGCGTACCGTTACTGACGAAGGTTATTCAAACTGGACAACTGTGTCCGCAACAACTGAACAAATTGTATTAGATGACGACGACTACGAAGAAAATGATTCGTTTGCTATTGTCGATGGTGTTGCTTTAGACAGTGAAGCGGATCATACATCTTATCTCGGTTTGATTTTGTCGGAAAAAGTTATTAACGATTTGAAATTAGTTGACGGAAACGATTATTTCAAATTTGAAATCAATCAAAACGGAACGGCGGACAGTTATATTTCGATAACTTTTGACAATGCTATCGGCGATATTGACCTTCAACTTTTCGACGCTAACAAAAAATTCCTTCGTTCTTCTTCAACGGCTTCTAATCTTGAAAAAATTAGTTTGAACGAATTAGCTGCCGGAATTTATTACGCTCGTGTTTTTTCTTACAGAGACGCAACTAATACGAATTACACGTTATCGATTATTCCGCCTATAACTGAAGCTGGTCCGATTAATGTGTTACCGGAAGCTCCAACGGAATTAACCGCATCGCAATCTTATAACAACGTAACCTTAACATGGAACAGCATTAGCGACGCCGTTTCTTATAACGTTTATCAACAAAACGGAACGGTTTGGACGTTAGCCGGATCAACGGCGGGGACAAATTTCACTGTAAACAACTTATCGGACGGTGAATATACTTTTGCGGTTTCGGCGGTTTCAAATGTTGGCGAGTCCGAAAAGAATTTCGTAACGATAAATGTTGTAAATGAGACTATTGTTGACGAACCGACCAACGTGATTTTTGAAGGTAACAACTCATTTGATACTGCTGCTGATCTTGGTGTGATTACGTCTTTAACAACAATCGACGGACTTGAATTAAAAACCGGCGAATTGGGCGATTATTACAAGTTTGAAATTAACGCAACTGGTGATTCAAAAAGTTATATCAGAATTGATTTCATTCACGCCAACGGAGACCTTGCATTCCAGTTATTCGATTCAACTCGTAAACAATTAAAATCGTCTGATACAACTAAAAATGTCGAGAATTTCAATCTTAGTAAATTAGCTGCCGGAGTTTATTACGTTAGAATTTCCGGTTACAAAGATGCGGTAAATACATATTCGTTGACAATAAATCCGCCTATTGCGTCTGTTGTTACACCACAGCTGCCGGCAACGCCTAACGGTTTAACCGCAACAAAAAATGAAAATATCGTAACGTTAAATTGGAATGCTGTAACCGGTGCAACTTCTTACAATGTTTATCAACAAAACGGAACGGCTTGGTCTCTTGTTGGAACTGTAACAGGAACTTCGTATTCGATTAGCAATTTAGCAGACGGTACATATAATTTTGCGGTTTCAGCGGTTTCAAGTAACGGCGAATCGGAAAAATCGGCAACGTCAATTACGTTAATTTCGCCGCCTGCGGCACCGTCAAATTTATCTACATCGCAAACAGAAAACGGTCAAGTTACACTAACTTGGAGTACAGTAACCGGTGCAACTTCTTACAATGTTTATCAACAAAACGGAACTGCTTGGTCTCTTGTTGGAACTGTAACGGGAACGTCATATTCGATTAGCAATTTAGCAGACGGTACATATAATTTTGCGGTTTCGGCAGTTTCAAGTAACGGCGAATCGGGAAAATCGGCAACGTCAATTACGTTAGTTTCGCCGCCCGCAGCACCGTCGAATTTATCTACATCGCAAACAGAAAACGGTCAAGTTACGCTAACTTGGAGTACAGTAACCGGTGCAACCTCTTACAACGTTTACTATCAGGAAGGACAAAACTTAACGCTGGTTGGAACGGTAACTTCGACATCATTTATATTCAATGACCTTGATGACGGTTTGCATAGTTTTGCGGTTTCGGCAGTTTCAAGTAACGGCGAATCGGAAAAAAATATTGTAACGATAAATGTTACAAACAAACCTGCAGCCGACAATCAAACTAACAATAATTATGAAAATAATAATTCGTTTGATACGGCGGCGGATCTTGGTGCGATTACTTCTTTAACTACGATCGAAGGACTACAACTGGCAACAGGTGAAATTAGTGATTATTTCAAGTTTACAATTACGGCAACTGGTGATTCAAAAAGTTATATCAGAATTGATTTCATTCACGCCAACGGAGACCTTGCGTTCCAGTTATTCGATTCAACCCGCAAACAATTGAAATCGTCTGATACGACTAAAAATGTCGAGAATTTTAACCTTAGTAAGTTAGCTGCCGGTACATATTACGTTAGAATCTCTGGTTACAAAAACGCTACTAATGATTACTCGTTAACGGTCAATCCGCCGGCAGCGTCGGTAACATCTGCACCGGTTACATTGTCGGCAGCAGCGTCAATTTCGACTGAATCTGCACCGGCATTAACGGGCAATTATCAAATTTACGCTAACAATTCGGCAGTAATTTTAGAAAATTCGCTGCAATCAAACAGTAGTTACACTAATTTGAGTAATCAGTTTTTTGCAACACCGCCGTCCGAAATTTTGGCAAACGCGCCGGTAATTGAAATTATTGGACACGAAACCAGTGATGACGGCAAAGTCAAGTTGATGTTGTCTGTCAAAAATGACGCCGAATCAACTCCGGCAACATTTACGTCAGAATACATTACTGCCGAAACCGGCACATTCCAAATTAGCGCAACGTTTAATTATTACAGTTGCGGTAAATTAATGACCGGTGTCGTAAAATCAAACGTTTATTCATTACTAAATATTTTATAATAATTGCTAATGAATAGTTACAAATTTTTTCACAGACTTAATTATTCGTTACAAAAATTCACTTTTTTACTCGTCCCTTAAAATTGTAACTTAATAATTTAATAACGTTTCTCTCGTTTGAGAGAATAACCTAAAACGCACTTTGAGATTATCCTCACACAAAATGTAAAAAAGGAATGAACGTTTTTGTTCGGATTAGAGTCAATAGAGCGTAAACATTTCAAAAATTTAACAAACTTTAATTACGATGAAAAAGAATTTTCAAAACAACAGTATTTTTGGTTTTACCTTAATCGAGCTTTTAGTTGTAATCTCGATTATAGGTATGTTGGCGGGACTGCTTTTGCCCGCAATAAACTCTGCTCGTGAATCTGGACGAAGAGCAGTTTGTATCAGCAATCAAAAACAGATTGCTTTTCAACTTATCGCACAGGCAGATGTTAACGGTTTTACGCCGCTCGCTAAAGGTATTGTAAACAAGTTAAGCGGTGATATAGAATCATGTCATTCGTGGATTGTTTCAATACTGCCTTTAATAGAGGAACAAGACCTCGCTATGAAAATTAAAGACGGCGATATTTCTCCTGCCGTTATGGAATACACAATTCCAATATTAAAATGTAAAAGCTCTGGTAAAAGCTCAACCGGAGCTGATATCAGTTATGTCGTAAATGGCGGTATAAATGGAGATTATAGAGATAAAAAATATTCACCTTTTTTAATAAACGTTAATGGACCCAAAATTGAAGAAATTAAATCCACATCAAAAACTATTATCCTTTCAGAAAATTTACAAGCCGGAACATGGTGTTATGCTTTAGAGTCTATGGATGGCGAATTCGATGATGCGGATCCTGACAACTCACAGACAGAACTTTTAGAATCAAATCTTGCCTTTGTTTATCCAGCTGACCAGCCGGCAAATATCAATTTAGCATCAAGTGCCGCACTATTCGGTTCTGTAGTGAATTTTATTAACGAAGATTTGACGGATGCTGATCCGACATCAAAAACGGCTCGTCCTTCCTCGAATCATCCCGGAATAGTTATATCAGCGTATGCAGACGGCGGCGTGCGGCCTTTGAGCGAAACAATTGATAAAGAAGTTTATATCAAACTCTGTCAAC
>JAITKS010000006.1 GCA_031278315.1 Planctomycetaceae bacterium
GCTTGGACGGCTGGTAAGAGTAATGCAATCAAGACACCGATGATCGCAATTACAACTAGAAGTTCAACCAGAGTAAATCCGGTTTTGTAGTTTGAGATATTAACGTTTTCGTCATTTTCACCGTTTCGAAAACACTTATCTATCCCCCCCCCCCTGCCCATTTTAACATTTTAACATTTTGGCAATTTGGGGATTTGAATGTGTTATCACATTCGCAATTTCCGCAACGAGTTTCAAATCCGAGTGACACGTTGGGGCTAACAAACTTTTCCGGCACAAAATTTTCTATTTTCGACATTTTTCTTTACCTTTCTATTTAGTTAAAGGATTTTTTAATATTCGTACTCAGAAATACGATTTCATATTTTCGTATTAAAGTACGATCTAGTAAAAGACGCCTCGCTCATTCTTGACGTGCGTCACAACAATAATTTGAGATCAAATAAATCTATTCCTATATATCTATTAATATCTGTTACAAAAATTGTCTGTTTGACTATATATCTATCAGTCTGTGAAACCGATTTTATACGGCTAAAACAAACATGTTTTAAATCAGACTATATGTAGGTTAAGATTTGATTTATTTGTCATCTCAAACACGGGCGGTAATTATGACACGTTTTAAATATCCAACAAGTAGGGGGGTGAAAAATTTTTTTCAATTTTTTCAATTTTTATTTATTAATCACAGAAATACACGAAATTTCACGGAAATTATCTACAAAACTTTTCGTTTTTTCGTGTAAAAAAACAAAACTAAAGATGCAGGCGGGACGCCTGCGTTCCCGCCTGCTAAAATATTTTTTAGTAATTCACTTAAATTTAAAATCTAAAATTACAAAATATTCTTCCTCTGTGTTCTCTGTGGTTAATAAAAAAAATATTCAACTGATATATTACTAAAAAACGAATTTTAAAGTGTAATTGGTATATTACAAAAAAGGCTGGTAAGAAATAAACTCTGTTATTATTTTTGAATGAGCGGATTATCGGTAACTATCAATGTTTTTACTGATTTCATAGTACGGATAGTTTTCAGCATTTCATTATCTAATTGACATTCTGACAGGTTTATTATTTCGGGTGTTTCTAATGTTGCGATTATATCTACGAGTTCTTGAGTCATAGCAACGCCGGCGAGATTTAACGATTTTAATTCCCGAAATTTTTTTAATGCTGTTGCTCCTTCTTGTGTCAACAATGATTTTTCAAGTGACAAGTTTTCTATCTTGATGCGTTTGGATTCTTCTGTTGCAAGTGCAATTAAGAATGTTCCGGTAATCATCATACTATTGACAGATAAACGTTTCAGCCGATGAAAATTCTTTAATGTTTCCAGATGTGTATCGAACAGTGTAGAATTTCTTGCTAATATAAGTGAGGTAAGTTTTTCGGCGAATTTTGCGTTGGCGGTCATTTTAGTAAATCCTTCGGGTGAAATCATTGTGTCTTCGATTGTCAATCCGCGTAATTCGTGTAATTGTGTAATGGTTTCTAGTACGGAATCGTCGATAGAAAAACCGGCAATTTTCAAATCTGTCAATTGAGTCATTTGTTTGAGCAACGAATAATTATCTGGTGTCAACAAGCTGCATTGACGTAAATCAAGTGCTGTAATTTTTCGAGATTCAACGATTTTTTCTAATCCTTTCCGTGTGAGATTCATTCTGATAAATGCTGCCAAGTACAATTTCGGCAGTGAGATTATTGATTCTGTGCATTGATCGGTAATATTATTGCAACTGCGTAAAGTTAGGCGTTTTAATTGTGAGAGTTTGGGAAGAATTTCGGCGAGTGTGTTGTTATCAATTGGAATATCTTGTAAATAGAGTTCTTCTAAATTTGTTTGTTTACCGATTTGTTTTAATGTTTCTGGAGTAGCTGAACCGCTTGCAATTCGTAATTTTTTGAGTTTAGGAAGTTGCAAAGTCATTCGCAAAATCTCATCTGAAACTGATGAACGTCCTTTAGCTAAATCGACACTAATGATAGTACCGTTTGAATCTCGTCCGATTTCACCTGACGTAGTTTCAATTTGTTGAACAATTGCAGCAACATCCGGCAACATTTCTTGCGGCGTTTTGGGTGACTTTTTGGGTGATGTTTGAGGTGATGTTTGGGGTGATGTTTCTTGCGGCGTTTGTGCAATTTTATCTTGGTGTGATAAAGTTGCCGAAGCAGGAGCTGTCGGAGAATTCGGAACTGTCGGAGAATTCGGATCCGTCGGAGTTGTTGGAGACGGCTGAGAATATGTCAATACTTCGATTGTTGAAGTATCTGAAAAATTTTTTTCCTGATTGTCGGAGCAGCCGTTTATAGCAGCGGCAACAATCATTAGAAAACAATGGTATTTGAATTTTTGCATAAGTGATTTTGTATAAATGAAATTTTTAGTAATATATCTATTCATACTTGAAAATTCGGTATTTGTTTTAAACAAAACCAGCCCTGAAAGGGCGATCGGATTATAACCCGCTCCATCGGGGCGGGTAACAATTCCCCCAAAAACCTAAGCCCTGAAAGGGCGATCGGATATTGAGACTCATAACCAACGTAATGGAAACGGAACAATAATTGTTGTTAATAATTGTTGTCGTTATTTTTTACCGC
>JAITKS010000103.1 GCA_031278315.1 Planctomycetaceae bacterium
GCGTTCCCGCCGGCTAAAATATTTTTTAGTAATTCACTTAAATTTAAAATCTAAAATTACAAAATCTGATTTCTCTGTGTTCTCTGTGTTCTCTGTGGTTAATAAAAAAAATATTCCACTGATATATTACTAAATTTTTATATCCCAATGTGATTGTGATTTTCCAAATTGCCATTAGTATTGCGTTGTTAAGACACTAGTTAATCGTTACGTTTTAATAACACAATACCAATGGATTAAAAGCTGTCTTGTCATAATTATTGTTACGATTATTACGATTATTCTGCAAACATTGGAGTTGATAGGTATCGTTCTCCAGTATCTGGTAAAATAACAACAATAACTTTTCCTTTGCTTTCCGGTCTTTTTGCGATTTGCGTAGCAGCCCACGTTGCTGCACCCGATGAAATTCCGACTAATAATCCTTCAACAAGAGCAATTTCTTTACCTGTTGCAAAAGCGTCATCGTTTTCGACAGTTATGATTTCGTCGTAAATTGAAGTGTTTAACGTTTTGGGTACAAATCCTGCACCAATTCCTTGAATTTTATGCGGACCCGGCGTCCCCTTTGATAAAACAGGCGACGAAGCAGGCTCAACAGCAATAACTTTAAGCTTGGGATTTTTTGATTTGAGAAATTCACCTGCACCGCTAATCGTTCCGCCTGTTCCAATACCCGATACGAAGAAATCAATTTTGCCGTCTGTATCTTTCCAGATTTCAGGACCTGTTGTTTTCTTGTGAATTTCCGGGTTAGCAGGATTTTCAAATTGGCTTGGCGAAAAACTATTCGGTGTCTCTTTGATTAACTCTTCGGCTTTGGCGATAGCTCCTTTCATGCCTTTTGCGCCTTCCGTTAAAACAAGTTGCGCCCCATACGCTTTGAGTAAATTCCGCCGCTCGATACTCATCGTTTCCGGCATTGTGAGAATCACCTTATAACCTCGTGAAGCGGCAACTGCTGCCAAACCGATTCCCGTATTACCGCTAGTCGGTTCGATTAATGTCGCACCGGGTTTGATTTTTCCTTTTGATTCGGCATCCTCGATCATCGCAATGGCGATTCGGTCTTTGACACTGCCCGCCGGATTGAAATATTCAAGCTTAGCTACTATTTTCGCAGCTAATCCATGCTTTGAATCGTAATTCGACAATTCAAGTAATGGCGTATTGCCAATCAAATCCGTAATTCGTTTGTAAATAGTCATTTCTTCTCCTTTTTTCAAAATAATGTTTTGACATTTGGGTTAATACATACTAAACCCACCGATTTACTATGTATTATTCTACGTAACTAAAATTCTCTGTCAATCCCCCAACAAGAATTTATGTTTTGGTAAATAATTCTATCCAAATTACAAATTATTGTCCGAATAATTTTATTGCCGATTTATTGTTGGGTACAGTCTGAGATCGAATAAGCTCCGCCGGTTGCATTGGAGAACGAGATAAACGAAATAAACCTCGCTCTTGCGGAATCATTAATTGTTCAAAATCAGTATCCAACAATACCTGATTTGTTACCGGTTCAAGTTTCAATTCCTGTTCCGATTTCGATTCCTGACTCAAAACCTGACTCGATTTTTCTTGTACAATTTCATTTCCTGTCTTGAAAACCGATTCTAAATGCGGAGCAGTTTCTTGTTCTCGTGTCTGTTTTTCTAGTTCTGCAAGATTTGAATCCAGACTTAATTTTCCGCTGTCATTAGTATCAATTTCGTTGTTCGTTTCGTTTGTTTTGTTATTTTCCGATTTTATTTCAGATTCAGTTTTTGTTTCAGTTTTTGTTTCAGATTCAGATTCAGATTCTGTACTTTTATTGTTCCACCATTTATAGATTCCATCAAATAGAGAAACAGCTTTTTTATTCGTTTCAATACTGTTCTCAATTTTGTCACGAATATCCTTAACATTTTCCAAAACTTTATCAAGAGAACTCGGAGATTCTGATAAATTTGGATTTTCTTGCTTGTTTAATATTTGTCCGTCGAAAAGCTCGATTTGAGTTTTTAACATTTTGCACGAATCTTGCGGAATGAAATATCCAACCCTTGCAATTATTTTTGAAATCACAATTCCGAATTTTGAATCTAACACAATCTGTTTACTTTTTTCTGTCAACATAACAGAGAAAAAAGTAATCACCATACAAATTAATAATCCTTTAACTCCGCCAAGAATGAATCCCAAAATACGATCATATTTGACAAGACGATATTTCTCGATCAACTTTTTTATCACAGAATGTACAAAACGAATTAAAATCATCGTAACAACAAACAGAATTATCATCGCCCCTATATTATTCCAAGGATTTTCCAGCGGAATAAAAGGTGAAACCAAAAAATAAAATCTCGACGAAATCACCCAACACACAATATACGATCCGACAGAAACAATCTGCGTAATCATTCCCGATATTAAACCGCGAAACGCAAAAAATAAAAGAATCAACAATACTATTATATCAAAAATAGACATCTTAACTTCCACAAAATACACAGCTTGCAGCTTGTACTACTAATTTTAATTTCAGAGATTCAAAATGTTTCATTATACATATCATACGATAAATTTCGGCGATACAAAAACTATTCAGTAAAACCCGCTTGCCGATAAATAGACAGCTCAAACCGAAAATTCACGTAACAGCAGCTTAAAAACTCCTCAAGACAATTTTATGTCTGCGGAATTTAATCGTATTTTTACACAATTTTGATCTTTTCTCCAATAGCAATTTTTTGTATTATCCGCAAATAATTGAAATTTTGCCGTAAGAATTTTCATAAAAACACAGAAACCTTTGAAAAATTTCACTGATATTTTACGTTTATTCCATAACGTAGAGATACACGGTATTGTGTCTCTACATTGATGATTGTCCGGGTTTTAATATGCCTACAATTATTCCACAGATATATTACCTTTATTTTTAATATTGTTTTGGGTAATTTTCAACAACACATAACCTGCAGTACATTGACCGGCATAGTTATCGGCACCGGAGTTTATTATTCTGGTTTCCCGATATCTGTCGGCTTAGTTTCAGTCGGACTTTGCAGCATGGCTGGAATGTTACCGGATATTGACAGCAGTTCAAGCCGGTCTTTTCACGAGTGCATTTATTTCGCTGCCGGACTTTGTGCCGTTATGATCGTTGAACGGATGCGCTTTTTCGGATTCGATCACAACGCAATAATATTAAGCGGCGGAACCGCATTCTTATTTGTACGTTTCGCAATAGGCGGACTCGTAAAAAAATTAACAGTTCATCGCGGTATGTTTCATAGCATACCCGCCGCAATATTAACAGGCGAACTGATCTTTTGTTTGTCCTCCGGCGAATTCGGAGAACGAATCGTTAAAAGTCTTGCAATTACCGTAGGCTATTTGTCTCACCTCATACTAGACGAAATTTGTAGTATCGATCACGACGGCAAAAAAATTAAATTTAAACAATCTTTCGGTACCGCTCTAAAATTCTACGATTCAAAACATATTTTTAATGTTGCGGTACTTTATATTCTGGTTTTTTTTATCGGCGCAGGAACAATACGTAACTCCGATTTCATGACCACAATCGAACAAGCTGACTCCGAACAAAATATTGCCGAAAATATTTCAACACAATCCGAAAATAAAAATCTCAGAAAATCTATCCGCAATTTAATACGTTATCTGGCAGGATTCGAGGATAAACGTTACTCTGATAAAAATCGTAAAAGTCAAAATTTCGACCAGAAAAAAAATATCAAATCAGAAAATAAATCTAATCAGGAAATTACTCAATCGCCGAACAATTCTGTTTCACCGCAATCGCAAACTCGTACAATTGAATTGACCGCATCTGCATCTGCACAAATATCACAAAAAACACAAACAACACAAAAAACACAAACATCATCAATACCGCTTTCACCAGATTTATTAAAACTGCCGGATAATCTTACAACACGAAATTCAGATGTTCAAATTTTCACGCAATATCGTAATCGCCGAAATAGAAAAAATGGTTCATCTCAAACTAATCAAACCGAAATAATACCGCCTGATGCCGTTACAACTGATTCAGACAAATTACCTATCATAATTCCGCAAGAAGATAACTTTTCAACAACAAATTATATCGATAATGAATTAGTTCCGCTGGATGTTATCGACCGCAATACGACAGCACGTCCTCGATCAATTTTACCTAATCGTTTACCGGCACCGCTTAATCGATCAAATTGAAATAATCGTAATATGTCAGCGGAATATTTTTTTTGACAGGATAAGCAGGATAGTGGTTAGTGGTTAGTTCGCATGCGGAAATTAGCACCGGCTTTAAGTTCGAATCACTATGGTTTCAAGTTTTGATTCTTTTAATTTATTATTTAAAAATCCTGTCAATCCTGTAATCCTGTCAAAAAACAAAACTAAAGATGCGGTCGAGACGGCCGCGTTCCCGAAAACAATAAATTATTCCGCTGATATATTACAAATAATCCAACTGAAAAAATTTTTGCAAAAGATAAACCCGCTTAATGACAATAAAGAAAAAAACTAATTTTGTTAAGAATTTTTATCGATTAACTAAAAATTGCAAAGTCCATGACGTGCGTATGTATTGTTTGAATTTAATTGCCGTATTATATTTCTCAACCTTGTTTTTTTGATGTGAATATTTACAAGATACATAAGTTTGCTATAATTTTCGCCTCGTTTGCAGCAGATTTCAAATTACTCATAAGTTCACGGCTAAAATTCGAGTAATATTTTCAGCGGAATATTTGTTTTTTACATTAGCCCTGAAACGGCAGCAGGAATAAAATTACACGATAAATCAATCAAACTCCCTGCCGCCGTTTCAGTGCTAATTTATTTTTATACGAAGATGTTTTATCTCTATTAGAAATAATTCAAATTGAAATTGAAATTAAAATTAAAAATAAAAATTACACAAATTTGTTGCAAAAAAATTCCAATATACGTATCGTTTTATGAATTTCGACGCTGCAAGGGCGTATTCAATATTTCTACAAAGTTAATATTATCGGGGGCAGGTATTTTACTTATGATATTGTTTGTTATAATTTGCCGCTCTTTGCAAGAGAGCTGTAATAAGTAAATATCAATAGTGTGAAATCAGGTGAGCTGTTTCTTGATATAAAGTTTAAAAGAAGAATAAAAGGTAAACAATTAGATGAGTACAAATCCTATCAACTATCCGTTCGTACAACGCCGCGGAATGAATCCGAATGCCGGAGGACCGCCGCCGGGAGTAGAACGCCGCACGTTTTCGAACTGTTATGATGGTCTTTCTCCTGAAGCACAACAGCTGGCGGAAGCGATAGATCAGTATAAATTACAGAATCGGCGGCGTTTCATTACGTATGAAGAAATGTTATCAGTAATAAAGTCGTTGGGATATCGCAATGACTGATTGTTGCATATCTTTTAATAGTTGATTCGCAGATAATCAACAAGAATCATGCAAATAATTTGCTGAATTTAACAAAACGGCGTTTCCAATTCACCGCCGATTTCATAGAAAAATAGAAAAAGGAAATTTAATTTTCTTCTTTCTGATCGAAAAAATAAAAAATAATTTAAAGTACCAAAATTTTACAATAGATAATTTATACACGCCGTACTATGAATTTCAGCAATATAAGTGCGTATTCTGTAAATACTCTTTCCGAGAAATAAACAGACTGCTCGAACCGAAAATAAAAATTTAAATTAAAGTAAAAACAGTTTAAAATATTAACTATTACATTTTATTTTTGTCGAAATAATATTTATAAAATTTGGGGTCATAGCTCAGTTGGGAGAGCGCCGCGTTTGCAACGCGGAGGTCGTCGGTTCGAACCCGTCTGGCTCCACTCTCGTTTAGATTCTCGTAATTGAGATTCTCGTAATTTAGATTCTTGTAATTTAGAAATTACGTAATATATCAGTGAGATTTTTTCATAACTGTCTATTTTGATATTTTTGTTTTAATTTTGTTTAACACGAAATACACAAAAACACACGAAAAAAAAAGGAACGCCGGCGTCTCGCCTGCACTGTTTTTGTACAAAAAACGCTTAAATATGCGGTCGAGACGATAGCGTTCCTTCTAACAATAAATTTTTACATTAGGTTTTTAGAAATTAACTATAATTATTGTTCGATAATTATTGTCCGATAATGTTCACAAAACGGCTGTAAGCGTCGTTCCATTCGGTAACGTGTTCGGCAGTGGGCAGATATTCAACTACCTCAAAACTCGACCGAATAATTTGACGGGCTTCG
>JAITKS010000110.1 GCA_031278315.1 Planctomycetaceae bacterium
TTTCAAATAATCGGTGATTTGTCTAAATCAAACTATGAAAAAATCAAAACATGGCAAGGCGAATATACTTTTGTTGAGCGGTTTGTTTTTGACGGAGAGTCGGCTAAAATGGTTGCAAATAAGATTAAAGTGAAATTACCATCTGAATTTATAACGATTCAGAAAGGAAAGTTTACTTTTTGTATTGATATTTTGACAGATTCGTTATTTGTTGATTACCTTCATGAAAGTATTTCATTGGAAGATCTTTCAGGCAATTCTATTCCTCTTAAAAAGGATGCGCAAAACAATTTAGATGATATGTTAATGCATGTTGTTTCAATCGTAACTCCCAAAGAGTTTTATTCGTTTTATAAGAATCACACTTTGGGTTCATATCCTGATTTAGGAGATCGAATAGATCGAGGAGGTCGTGTTGCCTTTCGGTATCCCAGCATGGATACCGCAACAAAAATAATTGCCGTCCTTGTCGATCCGCGAAAATTTATGATTTGCGGAGATGAGTTTTTCTGGGAGCGTTGTCAAGAAATTGCAAGCAAAATTCACCCGTTACATATAAAAACAGATGAGAGTGATTCGAATCTTTACTTGAATGAGATTGTTGATTCAAAGTCGGTTAGATATCAAATATACAATGATTTTAATGGAGAAGACCATACTGTTTTTGAGTATATTGTTGATGGGAATTCTGCATTTAATGTAATAAAGTATGCCAACGGTGCCGGATTTATTGATAAAGGTTATACGATGCACGAAAAAAATATTTGCGAGTACAAGAAAGTTGACGATGTTTACATTCCGTCTATAGTAGAAAAGAATCTTGGTGAAACGAGCAAGAAAGGTTTGTTTCAGTCTTCTAACCGTTACGAACTAGTAAAAGCAGAGATCAATAAACCGATTCCGGCAGATTTTTTTACAATTAAACAATTAGGACTTGAGAACGGTGATAGGTTTTATGATGAAATAGAAAATAAATTATTTGACGTAGTAGATAATGGTAAAATTATTCCGATGAAGCCGGGTACAAGCATCAGCTGGCAACCGAAAAGAATATCAATTATTCGTATCGTTTTGATTGTTATCGGTTGTTTATCGGTATTGATCGGAATCTATAGACAAATTAGGAGAAGAAAACAATAAATAATTGTGTTATTTATTGGCTTAGTAAATGTGTGATTAACATGTTTATCTGTTTATTAATTTTTTTTTGAAAGGTGAAAATTATGAACAAATTTTTAGTTTTTGGTATCGTCTTAATTTTAGGCGGAATTTTCAGCGGGAATTTTTTGGTTTTGGCTTCATAGTCCGCCGCTCTCCTTTTTTGATATTCGTCCAGTTGAAGAAAATTGATTCATTGTTTGTATTGTTATTTTATGTTGCGAAAATTTGTACCGATATTTATTTTGATTCTTTGTGCGGTATTGCCGCTATTGATTGGAATAAATACTGCGCCTAATCAAGATGAGGCTGCCAACATAGCGGCGGGGATTTCGATCTGGAAATATGGTTGTTTTGATTGTTATTCTGTTAATCCGCCGCTTGTCAAATTTGTTGCTGCCGTTCCTTTTTTGTTTCATCAACCAGATATAGATTGGAAAATTCTTAAAGATCATTTAGGGCGGCAACAAATTGGTTCTCGTCCTGAATTTGGAATTGGTTTGTCGTTAGTACGTCATAACATAGAATATATACAGATTTATTGTTTCTTTGCCCGTTTAATGTGTATTCCATTTTCTGTACTTGGTGCTTATTTTTGTTGGCGTTGGGCAAGTGAATTGTATGGAAACAATGCCGGATTGTGTGCGCTTATTCTTTGGTGTTTCTCTCCGAATATTTTGACATGGAGTTCAATAGTAATGCCTGATCTTGCAGCGGCATCGTTTGGTGTTATGTGCGGATACTTCTTTTGGTGTTGGCTCAAAAAGCCGGAATGGTCTGAAGTTTTTGGTGTTGGTGTTGTGTTTGGTCTTGTGCTTCTTACGAAACTTACTTGGGTTCTTTTATTTTTTTTACTTCCTATTTTATGGCTTATTTGGTTTAGCGGTAACACATCAGACCGGTCATGGAATATTTTTCGTCATCAATTGTGTCAACTTATTGTTATTATTCTTGGCGGACTTTTTGTTTTGAATCTTGGTTACGGATTCGAAGGAACATTCACGAAACTTGGCGATTATCAATTTGCCAGTCGAACATTGTCAGGAAAAATTTCATCTGTTGGTAATCGTCAAAGCGGCAATCGTTTTAGTCAGACTCCGTTACAATATATTCCAGTCCCGTTGCCGAAAAATTACGTTATTGGTGCCGATTTGCAAAAAGTTGATTTTGAAAGAGGTTTACCTTCTTATCTCAATGGCCGATGGTCGGATCGCGGTTGGTTGTATTATTATCTTGAATGTCTTTTATTCAAAGTCCCGCTTGGAACTTGGGGACTTGGTATTCTTACCGTTATTTTTTTCGTATTTCGAGTAAAACTCAAAGAATCAAAAACGAATTTTTTTGATGAGTTAATTTTGTTACTTCCGGCGATTGTTCTTTTTATTTTTGTCAGTTCTCAAACAGGTTTTAGCCGGCATTTTCGTTACGTTTTACCGGCGTTTCCTTTTGTTATGATTATGTTGTCGAAAGTTGTTGCAGTTGTTTTTGAGCGTTCTTATTGGTTACGTATTTTAGTTTGTAGTTTATTGTTTTGGTCAATAGGAAGTTGTCTTTCTGTTTTTCCTTATACAATGTCTTATTTCAATGAATTGGCAGGCGGACCGATGCGAGGTCATTACTATCTTTTAGATTCAAACATTGATTGGGGACAAGACGCATTCAGATTAAAAAAATGGCTCGCAAAACATCCTGAAACAAAAGGAATTCATCTCAAAATGCGTTACGATATTTCCAATGCGTTTTTCTTTTCGGATAATTATCCGGTTGTTCCGCTCACTAGCGGCGAACCGATTCACAAAATAGAAGAGGAAGATAATGATCCGCGATGTTTAGGACCTCGGCCTGGTTGGTTTGCGATTAGTGTACAACAAATTCATGAACGGCATGACCGTTATAAATATTTCCTTAAATTGAAACCGAAATATTGTATTGGATATTCAATTTATATTTATCACATTACGTTAGAAGAAGCCAATCAATTGCGTCAACAATATGATCTTCCGCCTATTGAGAGAATGATTATTGAACCAAAAACTTTTTACGATAATCTTATCAAGCAAAGTGAAAATCATCGTCCTTTGAAAATTGCCTTATACAAGTCGAATATAGATATAAATATAAACATAAATATAAATATAAATAACGAATCTGCTGCAAAAGATATTCAACGTATTTTGGACAACGAGCCGTTATATTCTTGGGAGTTGATCAATTCTGAACAAATTCGAGACGGCAAATTACAAGACTTTGATCTTGTTATTTTCCCGGGCGGTAATGCCAATGAACAGAGTAAAGATTTAGGAACTAAAGGCAAGATTGCAGTACGTGATTTTGTACACAACGGCGGCGGTTATTTGTGCGGGAGGTTTTTTAGCAACAACAAACGACGTTTACGGACTAGGTTTAATCAATGCAAGAGCTATTACGGGGCCGCGTTATTTATCGAGTCAAGGGTATATTTCTCAATCCAACCGCGGTTCAGGAGAGATCGATTTAGAACCGGCTGAATCGGGAAAGATATTACTCAATAAAGAAAACAAAAAAACATTTAATTCTATTTATTATAGCAGCGGTCCTGTATTTTATCCGGCATTTCGTGATGAATTATCTGATTTCATTACGATTGCAATATTCAAAACTGAAACATGGATTTATGAATATCAACAAGGTGAAATGATTGGAAAACCAGCTATTATTGCTGCTCCGTACTATAAAGGAAAAGTCGTTCTCATAAGCCCGCATCTTGAAATGTCGGAAGAATATGATGATACTCTTAAAAAAATTCTTTGGAGTTTATATTCAAATTAATGGAACTTATAAGAAGACCGATATATGATATTTTGTAATATATCAGTGGAATAATTTTTTTCGTTTTTTTGGTTGTTTACGAATTTGAAATTATCAATCACATATCTGTTAAGTCCCGCAGGGACGACACTTAATTAGCTCCTTCCGTATGCTGGAGCATACAATTAATAAAGTGTCGTCCCTAGCGGGACTTGGATATGTTTATAGCGTTGATCCGTAAGCTAAAGCATACGGTTAATAAAGTGTCGTCCC
>JAITKS010000225.1 GCA_031278315.1 Planctomycetaceae bacterium
TTTCGTGTTTTAAAAAATCATTTCAATCATACAAATCACAAAAATCATAGTTCAGACAATTAACCATATTGATCCAAATATCCGATCGCCCTTGCAGGACGATTTTAGTTTAAAACGAAATACCGAAATTTAAAGTGTGAAAAGAATATCACATCTATTCTAATTCAAACGTTAGATGTTTGTTTTCTCTATTATTTATTTCTATCCATTTACTTTTGTTACAGAATTTTTTTAAATAATTTTTAAGATATTTTTTTGTGTCATTGCTAATTAAATTATCTTCGATATTAAAATTGTTGTACACTAAAGCAAAGATATTGATTTCTGAACGGCGGCATATTTCTAAAGTCAGTAAGGTATGATTTATACTTCCGAGTCTTGGAGACGTTACGATGAATATAGGTAATTTTTGATCTTTGATATAATTTAAAATAGTATAATTTCCAATTAACGGCGTCATAATTCCGCCTGCTCCCTCGATAAGAATTATGTCATATTTTTGTTTCAAAATATCAGTAGCATGTTCTATCTTTTTCAAATTTAATCGAACATGGTCAATTCGAGCAGCAAGATGAGGCGAAGCTGGATACGATAATATAATCGGACAAGTTGTACCATCAATATCTTCCGGTAACCGTTCTATTCCCATTATCTTTCGGTGAATTTCAATATCTTCCGAAAAACCAATGTTTCCTGTTTGGACAAGTTTCTGAGTAACTACACGAAATCCCTTTTCCAAATACGCTTTCGCAAGATGACCTGTAACATAACTTTTGCCGATGTTAGTATCAATTCCCGTTACAAAAAATACTTTTCCATTTAATTTTTTCATGCAAAATAATTCAGGTAACTATTCAGTTTTTTTTGAGATCACGAAATAACAAAATACACGAAAATTATCTAAAAAAATTTTTGTGTTTTTCGTATCAAAAAATTTTCGCTGGTCTATTACAAAATTTATTGTTCGTAGAAACGTATTTGTCTCGATCGTATATTGAACGTTTTTTTTACAAAAATGACGGCGGGCAAGATGTCTGCGTTTCTCTGTTAAAATGAGTTTTTAGAAATTCTCTTTTGTGATTTCAATAGCTTCATTCGTGATATTTGCAATTTTGCCCGAAATAGATGCATGAATGTTTGCACCAATACCTGAATCATTTTTTCGCGCGATTAAATCGCCCTTTTCGATATTATCACCGCAACTTACAATAGGAACCGCCGGTGCGCCTATGTGTTGTCTCAATAAAATAACAACACGTTTTACATCTAATAAATTTTTTTTCAACGGTGCTTTGTTTACATAATTTGCAAGTCCGATTTTTCTGATTAGTTTCTCAGTCGGCGTCCTCCGATTTCTGAAATGCTGCGAACTCCTCTCTTTTCTAAACGGCGGATTCTCCCAACGTTTTCCGGTTTTTTTTATATCCGCAAGAATTCGCCTCTTATTTTCAGCACACACATTTCGCGGATCAAGACCCTCCGGACACGAACAATACGAACACAAATTACACTCACTACAAAATTGAGTCCCCTTTACATCCGATTTTGCACACTCACTAAATCCTAAACTCCGCATAGCCCGATGCGGTTCAATCGGATGACCTAACAAATTTCGCGGACATAACTCTGTACAAAAACTACATTGATCACACGCAGCACGCCCTACCCTGACAACACGAGACCAATCCCACAATTTACGCTGAACCACAAAATGATTTTTCGGTAAAACAATTATTCCGCCCGTTGTTTTTGTTACCGGTTTCAATAAATCTAATTCGACATAACCCATCATCGCACCGCCTACAACAAACGCCGGCTCACTTATCGTAACACCGCCTACAGCTTCGATTACATCCGCCAACGAAGTCCCTATCGGTACACAAATCGTCGATGGATTAACAACCGATCCCGCTACAGAAATATACTTTTCAGTAACAGGAACTCCCTCAATTGCAGCCGAAATATTAAAAATTGTCTCCACATTCAACACCACTGCACCAACTGAAATCGGTATTTCGCCCGGAGGTACAATTCGACCAAGCGTCTCATAAATTAAAATCAATTCATCGCCAGCCGGATACGTGTCTTCAAGCGGAATAATCTCCATGTTTGAAGCAATTTCAGAATGTAACTTTTCAATTACATCAACATATTTCCGCTTGACACCAAAAATACCGCGTTCAGCTCCGGCTAATTTCATCGCAACAGAAAGTCCGTAAATCAATCTGCCTGTATCCAATCGAATCAATTCTTTGTCTTTATGCAGCAACGGCTCACACTCAGCCGCATTGACTACAACTACATCACCGCGACCAGATAACTTAACATGCGTTGGAAATCCAGCACCGCCCGCACCAACTACTCCGCTTTCTGCAATCAAATCAATACTCATCGGAATTTGATAATTAGTAATTATTCATTTGAATTTTTTGTTTCTTTATAACTCAATAAAGGCGTCAGGATTTTTTAAACGAAAGATATTTATCACACACTAATCAAACCAATCAAACTAATCACACCGATCAAACCAATAAAATTTTAGGCATTATTAGTCATTAATTTTATATTTTGTAATATATCAGTGGAATAATTTATTGTTGCCGGGATCGCGGTCGTCTCGATCGCATCTTTAGGCGTTTTTTGTACAAAAAAGATGCAGGCGGGACGCCAGCGTTTCCGGCTAAAATATTTTTTAGTAATTCACTTAAATTTAAAATCTAAAATTACAAAATCTGATTTCTCTGTGTTCTCTGTGTTCTCTGCGGTTAATAAAAAAAATCGGAACGAATTAAAACCCAAAAAATTATTGTAACAAAAATTCTACTGATATATTACTATATTTTGAATAATTCAATACCATTTTTCTAGAACTTTATTCCAATCATTTACGTTTTTTACACGAACAAAATCTGCCCTGACTTCAGCCATTTCAGGATGCAATTTACAATAATGTACAGCAAAAGCCCTCATTGTTGTTGGAGCTTTGGATTCGCCATATAAATTTACAGTTAAATCGAAATGAATTTTCAAAACATCTTTTTGCTCTTGTAGATTCGGCGGCTTCAGTTTACCTTGCCCGCACACTAACGATTTAATGTTACGAAAAATCCAAGGATTCCCAATCGCCCCTCTCGCTAACGCAATACCATCAACACACGATTCTCTCAAACGTAATAACGCCGTTTCCGCATCAAAGATATCACCGCTGCCGACAACCGCTAACTTAGAATTTCCGCCCTCTACAAGATACTCCTTAACACTGCGAATGAAATTCCAATCACTTGTACCTTCATAACGTTGTTTCACCGTTCTTCCATGAACAGTAACACCTTGTACACCTAAATCGACGGCATTATCAAGTATCTTAAAGAAATTATTTCTGCTCAGCTGCGTATCGTCAAATCCTTTTCTTAACTTTATTGTCAACGGCACGGCACCGCTTATTACTCTACTGATTTGCTCGATAATTTTAATAGCAATATCCGGCTCGTTCAAAAGCCATCCGCCCCGCCCCCGACTCAATACCTTCTTAACCGGACACGCAAAATTTAGATCAACCAGATCAAAACCGGCATCAATTAAACGCTCAACAGCACGGCACATCAGATTAGGCTCATTGCCCATCAGTTGCACTCCGCACGGATGCTCTTCTTCTCCCGCAAAATATAATCTCGATTTACGATTCGATACCGTAACAACAAATTGATCAAGTAAAACCTCACTTATCGTAAACTCGGCACCAAAACGGCGTGAAATCATTCGCATCGGTAAATCGGAATATCCACTCAAAGCAGCCTGAATAAACGGAAACTTTATAGTAAGCGTTCCAAACCGCAACGGCATAATTTCCATTTCCGCAAAATTTCCATTCGCTATCCCGCTAACTATCCCATTTGCTATCCCGCCTGCCAATCCGCTCACTGCGTCATTGGAAGATACCGGTTGAATGTTAATATGATTCGTCATGACAAATTAAGGTCCGATTTTAGGCGGATTCGGATTCAAAAAATCAGACGGACCTTTAGTTGTGTAAGTTTCTGGAATAGCTGCCGGCTGTCCGCTCATATAATCAGGTTCCGCAAAGAGTGTGCGAATTCCATTCCGCACATTTCTTATTGAAGAAAAAAATCGTCCCGTACCATTACCTGCATCTTGCATCGGCGGATATTGCACATAATACGGATAAGGCGAAGGATAAGGTGAAGGATAAGGTGAAGAATAAGGCGAAGGATAAGATGAAGGATAAGGGGAAGGATAAGGGGAAGGATAAGGCGAACCAGAAAAGTTTGCAGCGTCGGCAGGATACGGAACTGGATCGACTATCGGATAACCGTCTGACGTTACCAAAGTTCCATTTGTACCTAGTTGAACTCCAAGTTTTGAACCGTCTAAACCAAGTAACTCACCATTATTTCCTAAACGCATTCCTAGCGGATAACCGCCTGTTCCAAGCAGAACATCATTGTTATTCGTTTTGAATCCATTCGCTAACATTGGTACACCGCTTTGATCAAGTAATTCACCATTCGGACCGACAAAAAATCCTAAAGGCTCGCCGTTGACACCAAGCAAACTATTATCATTACCGATTTGAACTCTTGTTTGTAATCCATTTTTATCAATTATTCTGTTTTGTTGATCTCGTCGAACTACACAGGCGTTATACGGAGAACCTGCGTTTTGTAAATTTTGTCCGAATCGGTCTCTTGACATTCTTGCAGCAGAACTTATAGGGAAACCATCCGGTGTGAACAATAAACCATTACGGTCAAGATACAATCCCATCGGTGATCCATTAGGACTCAACATCGCTCCATTATTACCTAGTCTAATTCCTGTCGATCTTCCATTGGCTCGCAACAAAGTACCGTCGTCTCCAATTATAAAACCATTATTGTTACTTTTTGCAATTTCTGCTTCAACAATATTGTTTATCGATAAGCGGTTTCCATCTATTCCTTGTAAAAAACCATCCCGTGAAATTGTTACACCAATCGGACGCCCCGTTGAATCTAAAAGAACTCCATTACGACCGATATGTAATCCGGTTTCACGTCCATTCGAATCGAGAATAGAATTATTTCTACCAAGACGAAGCGGATTATTTGAAGCAGATAAAAAACTCAACGTATTATTTCCAATTGGTGAATTATCCATTCCTAGCAAAGTTCCATTTCGTCCTAATTTCAAACCAAGAGGTCTGCCGCTAGGAGAGAGTAAAGTTCTGCCGTCATTGTCTAATTTCAAACCAATTGAAGTTCCATTTGCGGTAACTAATTCACCGGCTGCATTTGTTGCGTAATTGTTACTTTCTGGAGTTCCAGTACCGGTAATCGGCGTATTGTTAGAGCCGTATAAAATTCCGTTTGGCGAAATTCTTGCTCCAATCGGACGTCCTGTCGATTCAGAAATTAATGTTCCATCATTGTTGATTCGCAAACCTACCTCGTTACCTTCTGGATTGATAATAGAATTATTTCTACCAAGACGAAACGGATTATTCGAATCAGCTAAAAAACTCAACGCCCCAGAACCTAACGGTAAATTGTTACTTCCAATCAAAGAGCCGTCTTGACCTAATTTTATTCCAAGCGGTAATCCATTGGGACTAATAATAGTTTCACCGTCGTTTCCAAGTCTTAATCCGGTTGGTATGCGATTCGTTCCGAGCAAAATTCCGCCGGCGATATTTTTAACTCGTGTCGGTTGACCGTCTGTACCTTGTAAAATTCCGTCGTTTGAAATCTGCAAACCGATTTGACGTCCTGTTGAATCTAAAAGAATACCATTACGATTGATTCGCAAACCTGTGTTACGTCCCATTGAATCCAAAATAATATTGTTGCGTCCAATTCTAAGCGGATTATTCGCACCTGCTCTAAAATTTAGTGCCGAACCGCTAATTGGTTTTTTGTCTTTGTTGAGCAATACTCCATTACTGCCGAGATATAATCCTAATTTACTGCCGGTTGGACTAATAAGAGTCGTACCGTCTTCATCGAGCCTTAATCCTGTCGGCGTTCCGTCTGTTCCGAGCAAAATTCCATTCGGAATATTAAATGAACGAGTTGCTTGACCGTCCGTACCCTGTAAAACTCCGTCCTTTGAAACCCGCAAACCAAGCGATCTTCCCGATATACTCGAAAGCGTACCGTCTTTGTTCAAAATCAAACCTGTGTGATTGCCGTCTGGACTCAAAATTTCGTTATTTTCATTTAGACGGAAAAATTCTCTAATATCGCCGGCTTGACCCGACGCAGCATTTATACCAGCAGATGTTACTCTACTCGTCAGACTAACAACATTCGCCCCAATAGGATAACCATCCGGACTAATCAATGCACCATTTTGACTAAGCCGAATACCAGTTGGACCTATCGGCATGCCCTCCGGTGTAAGAATAATCCCGTTTCTGCCGCGTCGAAAACCATTCGACAAAATCGGAACGCCGTCAAAACGAATAATCGAACCATCCGGTAATAATCTGTAACCGATTGGTATTCCATCTGTCCCAAGCAGAATCCCGCCTGAAATCGCTTGATAATTATTCGCTCCAAGCGGTTCGCCGTCATATCCTAAAAGGACACCGTCTTTAATTGAAATTCCTATCGGCATACCATTAGGAGCAATCAACATTCCGCGTCTTCCCATTCTAAATCCAGCCGAACCAAGCGGAGAGCCGTCTCTTGCCAACAATCTACCATCTCTGCTTAATCGAAAACCGGCGTTAGGAATTTGATAACCGTTGTCAGATCGAAATAAACGGCAACGTTTCCCAAGACGAAGACCAAGTTGCGAACCGTCTGAAGCTAACATCGTGCCGTCGAAACTTAATCGTGTACCGATTGGGACGCCTTCATTATCGATCAATACACCTTCTCTGCCGACAAACGTACCATTAACACCGAGCAGAAAACTTTCTTGCTCGCTGTAAAATTTATCAGTGTCGGTCAAAGGGTGAATATGCGGATGAACGTTATTGTGATTCGAGTAATACGGCGGCTGATCAGCTGTTACAGGATAATGTTGAAAACCTTTGGGATAATCCCAATAATCTTTAGTGTAAGAGTGATCATCTACACCAAGTTCGGTTATTTCGGTTATAACATCGCAAATTGGGGCAAAAATTTCAGCCAATCGACGGCGCGGACGCGGTATTGAATAAAGGTAATTATCATAGTTACTAAATTCAGGTGTTATTTCAATCGGTTGATTTATATTATTGATTTGATTGTTGTATTCGAATTCATTGGCAAAATTACCATTGACAAAATTACCATTGTTGATCCTTTTTGTGAAAGGCGGAGTAAGCGAAAAACTCGACGGGTTTCTTAATATCGACTTAATTTTAGAGCTATTCTTGTTACGCTTGGAATATTGTTTATTTTGAGTAATATCGAAAGGTTCAATTATGATTTCATTAATTTCACCAATTTCAACGCCGCTTTCTTTAATGTTTTTTTTCGTGTTTTCTTTAGCAGCATTTTTTTTCGTGTTTTCTTTAGCGACGTTTTTTTTCGTGTTTTCTTTAACAACGTTTTCTTTCGTGTTTTCTTTAGCAACGTTTTCTTTCGTGTTTTCTTTCACGTTTGTGTTTTCGCTAACGTTGTTGTCAGGCGATATAAGTTTGGGCGCATTATCAAAATTTTGATCTAAATAATTAACAAAATTTTTATTGTCAACATTATTAGAACTTGCTGATTTGTTGGAATCAACATTTATTTCAACGAACGGTTTTTTTTCCGTATTATTTTTTATGCTTTTTGTTCCGTCTGTTACAGTTTCTCCGAACAGTAACGCCGAGCCTTGAAATAAGACTGCAAGAACCAAAATCAAAGACCAATGAAATTTTTTCATTCTAATTCTCTCCCTCCAAATGGATAATCAGACTCCTCAAATTGTGTAAAGTACCCGTACTACTCGAAATATTCTTTTACTTGTCTGCAATGTAATTTCATGCAACTTGTGCAGACTTATCTTCTGTGAAAGTTTACTATTACGTATTTATGTCAGCGAAATTTACGTATGACTTTACTATGAATTTACATAGTGAGTTAATATATTCTAGTGAAGTATTCCGCAACTGACACAATCAATCCGTAAATATTCTCTCTTGGCTTGTTTCGACAATTATAGCGCATGAGTTTATTCTTTTTACCAATCTTTCCGATTATTACTTTTTTATAATTGGTAAAGTTTAACTACATGGTAAAGTTTAAAAAAACGTAATAAATTGATCTCTATAAATTATTGCAACTTTTTAAAACATCTTTTAAAAATAAATTAACCCTAAAAGATCGGCAGGAAATAAAGACACGACACGATTATTCACAACAATTATTGTTCCTTTCAATTGCACGTTGATATTACAAAAAAAGTAATATATCAGTGGAATAATTTTTTTCGTTTTTTTGGTTGTTTACGAATTTGAAATTATCAATCACATATCTGTTAAGTCCCGCAGGGACGACACTTTATTAACCGTATGCTTTAGCT
>JAITKS010000284.1 GCA_031278315.1 Planctomycetaceae bacterium
AGGGACTATTCACCAAAAAACTTTATTAACCGTATGCTTTAGCATACGGAAGGAGCTTTGAAATCGCCTACTTCCCTATTGGAAAACAGACTTTGTAATGAATAACTTTTACGTATATATTACCGGATATTTGACTTCTCTAATTTGGTTACTATACATTTTATTTATTTATGTTAAATTTTTACAGCTGTTTCCAAAATACAACATTTGCAACATGAAAGTTACATATAAAAGTTAAATTGATTGTAATATATCAGTTGAATATTTGTTTTTCAATTTTTGGAGAGTTATGAATTTTAACGATACCTGCAAAAATTTCACTGATATATTACTGTAAATTTTAGTTTAAAATTACTCTTACTTGAATTTTGGTTTTTGTTGTTTGTTTAGCTTTCAGAAAGCGGTCTTTTTGCTGTTTTGCTGTTTTTTGCTGAATAGTTTTTACGTTACTGAAATTCTAGTACGATACGTATAAAATAACACCCATTAAAATAACACCATAAAGGTATTTAATATGAAAATTAAATTGAGTAAAAATTTTCCAATATTATTTGTTACGATAATTCTTTCAATTGGTATTGCGATAGGTTTTTTTGTTCGAGCCGGATTTTCTAGTGTTCGATCTAATGTTGTTGTGCCAGCCGTTGAATTAGGCGGTTCTACAATAAAAGGTAATAAGATTTCAACTGCGGCTAACCGTTCTCGTCATGAGTCTCCGGTTCGTGTTGATGTAGTTCGTAAAGATTCGATTAGTAATGTTCGTTTGTTTCATGGTCGATTAGTTGAGGTTCAACGTTCTCGTATTTCATCTGAGGTATCGGGTTTGGTGAACGAGCTGCCGATAGAAATAGGCATGCGGGTTAAAGGCGGCGAGACTCTTTTTGCTCAAATCGACCAAACATGGTTGTCGCTTGTAATTGAACAGACAGAGGCGGAAATCCGTAGTTTATCGCGGCGTCTTATTCACGAACAAGGAGAATTAGAACGTATATCGACTCCGGGAATGATTGAAGCAATTCCAGAGAGTCAACGTAGTCAGCAACAAGCATTAGTTGAACAATATGTACAAGATTTAGAAAAAGCAAAAATAGCTAATCGCGAGGCAAAAGAAAAATTGAAACGGACAACAATTGTTGCACCGTATGACGGCTATATTATTCGGCGTGAAACTGGAAAGAATGAATTACTTTCTCCCGGAACTTCAATTGCAGAAGTAGTATCGTTAGGTGAAGTTGATGCAAGAGTAATGATTTCAGAAGATATAATTGATCGAATCAAAGTTGGTAATGAAGTTCCGGTTATTGTTGATTCTTTAGGTGTTCGAGTAGTTGGCAAGGTACATCGTATTGTGCCGTATGCTCCGACGGGTGCAAGAATTTTTCCTGTACTTGTGCGGCTTTCTGATCAAAACGGCCGTTTGAAAGTTGGAATGAGTATTACTGCTGAAGTCGTAACAAGTAATCCGTCTGAAGAAATTCTTGTATCAAAAGATGCTGTACTAGATAGACCGGACGGCGCAATTGTTTGGCTGGCCGTAAATGCAGAAAAAAATTCGAATAAGAACTCAAACAACGAAAATAAAAAAGAGCAATGGATCGCAAAACCAATACCTGTGAAAATCAAAGTAACTGCAATTAACGATTATGGTGTAATTGCAGAAACAGAAGAAGGCAAAAATTTATTAATAGAAGGTGCAAAAACAATTATTGAAGGTGCAGAAAGATTAACTGCAAATCAAGTTATCAGAATAGATACAATTGACCCAAAATTATTAGAAAATCTGCCGTCATCAAACGGACAAAAAATAATCAATCCAAAACCAAGATTTGAAAATTAGATTTAGAATAATGGTAGTAATCTATCAGTAGAATTTTTTTGTTATTTCGTGTATTTCGTAATCTCAAAAAAATAAGGTTAGTTTTAAAATTCATAACACACAAAAATGAAAAACAAAAATTCTACTGATATATTACGATTTAGAATAAAGTATGTCAGTTGATTATTTTTTTAATGATAAGTTCGACACAACGATCCCAGCTGAATTTCTTTGCTTGTTCAAGACCTTTGATAATAATTTTATTTCGTAAATTTTCATTACACAAAATTTGAGCGAAAGTATCGGCGAGATTTTCAATATCATTCGGCTCAAGCATAATTCCGGCATCACCGACAACTTCGGGTAATGACGATGTATTCGACGTTACGACCGGTGTACCGCATTGCATCGCTTCAAGCGGCGGTAAACCAAAACCTTCATAAATCGACATGTAACAAAAACAAGTTGCCGCCGAATAAAGTAACGGTAAATCATCGTCGTCAACATAACCGGTGAAAATAATTCTTTCTTTGACATTCTTCGGTAACTGATCAAACACTTTTCTGAATTTCCGATTCTGCCAACCGTTTACTCCTGTCAACACAAGATGACAATTGCTTTCAATTCCATTTCGTGACAATAAAAATCTTGCAAAACTATTCATAACGTGATCAAAATTTTTACGAATATCCAATGCCGCAACAGATAAAAAAAAAGGAATATTTATCGGAACAGAATATTTATTTAATACAGTTTCAATTTTGCTTCGGTCAAGACAAGGAACAAATCGTTGGTCTGCTGCTAACAATATTGTTGTTACTTGTTCCTGTA